>JAFPNP010000350.1 GCA_017411125.1 Kiritimatiellia bacterium | reverse complement strand
GACTACGACCGCGAGAAGCTCCAGGAGCGTCTCGCCAAGCTCGCCGGCGGCGTGGCCATCATCAAGGTGGGCGCGGCGACCGAGGCGGCCATGAAGGAGAAGAAAGACCGCGTGGACGACGCGCTGCACGCGACCCGCGCGGCCGTCGAAGAGGGCATCGTTCCCGGCGGCGGCGTGGCCTACCTGCGCTGCCAGAAGGCGATCGAGACGCTCGAGCTTTCCGGCGACGAGAAGGTCGGCGCCGAGATCGTGGCGCGCGCCATCGAGGCTCCGCTGCGCAAGCTCGTCTCCAACGCCGGCCAGGAGGCTGCGCTCGTCGTTGCCAAGGTCAAGGCGGACAAGGGCTCGAACGGCTACAACGTCCGTACCGGCGAATACGCCGACCTGATGAAGTGCGGAGTCGTGGATCCCGCCAAGGTCGTGCGCACCGCTCTCCAGAACGCGGCGTCCATCGCGGGTCTGCTGCTCACCACGGACTGCATGGTCACGGACCTTCCCGAAAAGAAGGATTCCTGCAACTGCGGCGGCCACGGCGGCCAGGGCGGCATGGACGGCATGATGTAATATCCTGCGTCAATGCCGATGCGAAAGCGGAGGACGGGAAACCGTCTTCCGCTTTTTGTCATTTTACAGCGGGTGCGGATTTTTGGTATAATGGGCGGGCGATGGAGAATTGCGGCAATAACATGGAAGAAGGCGGAGGTGCGTCCGGCGACGGAGAGGAGGCCATAAGACGGTACCTCGCCGACATAGACCGCAAGCGGCGTACCGGCATCGCCCGCGAACATGCCTACCGGGGATGCCTTGAAACATTGCTCGGAGTTTTGCTGCCCGCTGCGGAACCCGTCAACGAGGCGGCCCAGATCGAATGCGGTGCGCCCGACATCACCCTTATCGATCGCAAAAGCCGTCTTTCCGTCGGCTACGTGGAGGCCAAGGACATAGATTCGGGCGACCTCTCCGGCAAAAAGACGAACAAGGCGCAGTTCGACCGCTACCGTGCCGCGCTCGGCAACATAGTGTTCACCGATTACATCGAATTCGTGTTTTGCCGCAGCGGCGAACCGGACGTGTCCGTGCGCATTGCGGAAACCGGCGATGGCGGAATACGCCCGCTTTCCGCCAACTTCCCACTTTTCGCATCGCTCGTAGAACGCATGGGCGCAGCCGCGCCCGTCACTGTCGCGTCGCCGGTGCAGCTTGCACGGCTTATGGCGGCGAAGGCGCGAATGCTCCAGGTCGCCGTCCACAAATACCTTTCCGGCAGTCCGTCTTCTGACGCAACCCTGCTTTCCCTTCTGGCCGGCTTCAGACGCGTGCTTCTGCCGGACGTTACGCCGGAAGAGTTCTCCGACATATACGCCCAGACCCTCACATACGGAATGTTCGCGGCCCGCCTCCACGATCCCACGCCGGAAAATTTTTCCCGTTCCGAGGCCGCCGGCCTCATCCCGCAGTCCAATCCGTTTCTGAAAAGGCTCTTCAGCCACATAAATACCGGCATCGAAAAGGAGATAGAGTGGGCGGTGGACGACGTCGTGCGGCTTTTCGCCGCCTCAGACGTGGCCGGGATAATGAAGGATTACGGCAAGTCGCACAAACGCACCGACCCGATGATCCACTTCTACGAGCAGTTCCTCGCTGCCTACGACGCCGGACTGCGCAAGGACCGCGGCGTGTGGTACACTCCGCTTCCCGTCGTGCGGTTCATCGTTGGCGCCGTGGACGAACTGCTCGAAAGAAGCTTCGGGTTCGCGGACGGCATGGCCAGCCGCGACAAGATCGAAATAGAGGTGGAGGAGAACGCCGAAAGCGGCAGGAGCATGACGAAGAAGGTGCGCAGGATCGTTCCGAAAGTGCAGATCCTCGACCCCGCAATGGGCACTTGCACGTTCCTCGCGGAGTGCGTCAAGCGAATGCACGGACGCTTCGCCGGCAACGAGGGGCTTTGGCCGGGATTCGTGAAGGACGACCTGATCCCCCGTCTCAACGGTTTCGAACTGCTGATGGCGCCCTACACGATGGCGCACATAAAGATGGACATGGTTCTCGACGCCACCGGCTGCGGCGCGTCCGGCGCCGGACGCTTCAACCTCTATCTTGCCAACTCTCTCGTGCCTCCGCCTCCGCCGGGCGGAACGCTTTTCGACCTCATTCTCGGCGACGAGGCGCGCGAGGCGAACAAGATAAAACGCGACTGGCCTGTCATGGTCGTTCTCGGAAACCCGCCGTACAGCGGTGAGAGCCAGAACAAGGGCGAGTGGATCATGCACGCCATGGAGGATTACAAAAAAGAGCCCGGCGGCAAGACCAGGCTCGCCGAGCGCAATCCCAAGTGGCTCAACGACGACTACGTGAAGTTCATCCGCCTCGCCCAATACTACGTGGAGAAAAACCCCGACGGACGCGGGATCGTCGCCTACATCAATCCGCACGGTTTTCTCGACAACCCCACGTTCCGCGGAATGCGCTGGAACCTGCTCAAGACCTTCGACGAGATATACATCCTCAACCTGCACGGCAACGCGAAGAAGCACGAGGTCTGCCCCGACGGCTCGAAGGACGAGAACGTGTTTTCCATCATGCAGGGCGTGAGCATCAACATCTTCGTGCGCACCGGCCGCAAACCGCCCGACGCGCCCGGCAAGGTGTTCTACGCCGATCTCTGGGGCAGGCGCAAGGACAAGTACGCCTTTCTCGAATCCACGGATTTTTCCGCAGTCGACTACAAGGAGCTCGTCCCGTCCGCCCCGATGTATTTCTTCGTGCCGAAAGACACG
>JAFPNP010000349.1 GCA_017411125.1 Kiritimatiellia bacterium | reverse complement strand
GCGCGGCCCTCCAGATATCTTCTACACGTGCAGGAAATGGCCGCCGAGGCGATGGCCGAGGTCTGGTTGCGGCCTGTCGGCGGAGTCACCTTCGCCGGCTAGCTCCCTGCGGATGAGGCGGAGCGCTGTCACGAAGCCCGCCACAGCCCGCTCGAACACTGCGTATTCCGTCTCGCCCTCGAACATCCTGCACAGCGTGAATGTATCGCGCTCGCGGTCGAGGCCGATGGTCGCGCCGTTTGTGCCGGCGAGGAGGTTGTTCGCTTCGAGAAGTTTCCCGAAGACCCCCTCGCGGCCGTCGGCGGATGCGATGGCGGCGTAGATGTACAGCTTGCCGTCGTCCGCTTCGAAGTCGATTTCGTCGCCGTCGAATTTCACGGCCGCGGTGCCGGCTTCTGAGAGTTCCAGTTCCACCCCGGCGCGTTCGCCGAGTTCGTGCAACAGTTCAGCGTGTGTCATGCCAGCGTCTGTCCTATTTTAAGATCCTTGATTGCGGGTTTGTCGCCGAGTTCAAGCGTGAACTCCTGCGTGAGAATGCACTTGCCGACTTCCTGGCCTTTATCCATGAGCGTAACGTCTCCGCAGATTGGCGATTCGCATTTGGCGCGAATCTTCGCCGAATTGCCGTCGGGGGCGATGTCGATCTCGAAAGACATCGGACCTGAACCAAAGAGCGGGTACTTGGAGCGGTTGATGTCGCGGGAAACGAACTTCTCGACGCCCGGGATGTTCGCGATTTCCTCGTCTTCCTGTCCCGGCTTCCACGAGGCGAGCGGCGTCTTGTTAGGCACTGCGGTGGTGAGTTCGCCGAATATCTGCTGGTTCAGCATCATGGAGACGACTTTGAGCTTGGCGGGATCGTTGCCGAGCGCCTTGTTGAACGCATCCAGCATCTTGGGGGCGGTGTCCTTTGGTACTGTGGAGCCGTTCAAGACGTACTTGTTGCGCGGAAGGTCCTGGATGAACGTTTCGAAGACGCCGGCGTCATTGAACTTTTTCTTGCTGGACGGGCCGAGGGTGTCGGTCAAGTATTCGTTCATGCGGCGGAGCAAGACATTCTCGAGACCGTTGGCATCGGGCGAGCCGGGCTCGATATCGCGCCATGCCTTGAGGTCTTCGACGAAGCCTTTGACGATTTTCTCGGAGTTCTCCGCGGAAGCCGGCCTCCAGTCGAGGCGGCTGACGAGTTTGTCCAGGATCGGCACCGCCTCCGGCGCAAGACCTTCGGAGTACTTCTTGACCATTTCGCCGCCGGTCAGTTTGCGCGCCGTATATTGTTCGACGCCGGTGAACGCGGTCTTGGTGGGGAAGTCGCTCGTCATGATGCCGAGGAAGGTGTTGGCGACGTTGAGGGTCGAGAAGTCCTCGACGCACCGGTCGTATTTCGCCTTGTCGAACTGGAGCCCGGGGTTGCTCAGGACGGCGCGTATAGGCTCATTGGCGGGCGGCCCCATGAGATTGTACTGTTCGAGCGTCATGTAGTCCATCTTGGCCGTGCGGACCTCGTTCATGGATGCGCTCAGGCTGTTTTCGACTTCGGCGAGCGTGCCGGATTCGGCGAGTTTCGCAAGGCGTTCCGGGATTTCCGGATGGTCCTTCGCGAGGAGCGAAACCGTCATCATCTGCACAAGATGCTGCATATCGCTCGAGTCGGCCATCTTGGCCGCCGCGTCGGGGTGGTTGGCGAGGATTTCCTTCGAGAACGCCTTGGCGAACACTTGGAAGCCCGCGCCGATTCCTTTGGCGTCGAGCGTGGCGGCGTTTTGCGGCTTGAGCATTTCCGCAAGGGAGTTGAATACTTTTTTCATGGAGTCGTTCCCGGCAAGTTCACGGGCGAGGGAGACGACACCCGCGTCTTTGAACGAACCCTCGCGCAGGGCGGTCTTCAAATAGTAGACGCGGTCCGCAGGCTCGAACCCGGTTTCGTCGATGCTCTTGAGGACGGCGGCTTTGGCGAACGCGAAGTCTCCCACGATCTTGCTGGCCTTGTTCGCGACGGCGGGGAAATCGACTTTGTTCCCGTTCTTCACATCGGCGACGACGTCCATGTAGAGGAAGCGGAGCTTGCCGGAGTCGGATGCAATGGTGGATGTATCCAGATTGTTGCCTACAAACCCCTTGCCGAGCCCCGTCGAGGCGGCGATCGTCGTTGCGGCGACGTTCTTGGCCGTCGCACGCGTTTTCGCCACCGATTCCAGAGCCTTGGCGGCGTCCAGCGCCTGCTCTTTGACGGAGTCGACAAACTGCGACAGCGCAGCGAGGGACTCGGCGCTTTTCAGGACGGTGTTGCCTCTCTCGACAAACGCGGCCTTGACGTCTGCGATTATCTTGGCGTCGGTGAATCCGCCTTCTGCGAGCGCGGCGTCGATCTGCTTGCCGACGGCTTCGGACAGCCGCATAGGGGCGGCCAATGGATTCTGGGCCGTCGGCGTCGAAATGCCTACAAGCGAAGATACCAAAGTGGCCGCATCGGTCTGGTATGTCTTGGACAATTCCGGCATCACATTCTCTTTGAGCATGCCTTCGGCCTCGTGGATTTTGTTCCGGAGATCGGGTTTGGAGGCAAGCGCGATGTCCTCGGCGATGCTCGTGAAGAACACTTTTTCGTCGCTGCCGAGTTTTGAGTACGCCTCGTCGCCCACCGCCGCTTTGATGGCGTTCTCAAGCGACTTGCTCATATCGCAGAAAATCGCGCATCTGAGACGTAACGGGAGACCGCTGTCGAGCGCGCCTTCGAGCTTGCCGGTGTCGATGGCGCCGGCCACGGCCAGAAGTTTCGCCGGGCGCATGGCCGGAAGCGAATCGGCATTGAGGACCGATGCCTTCCAGCGCTGCTTCACGCCTTCGTCGATATTCAGCGTGTCGATTTCGGCCAGGTAGGATGTGCGTTCGTTCACGAAATCGTCCACCACCTCCGTCAGCGCCGCCTTGACGTCGAATCCCGGATCTTTGCAGCCCGGAGCCGTTCCTGCCATGATTTCGCCGGCGAGCTTGTCGAGTTTGCTGTCCACTCTCTGCGTATGGATTATGGACGAAGCCAGGAACTTGTTCATTCCCATGGCGTCGGCGATCCTCCCGGTGATCGAAGGCTTGACAGTGTCCAGCGCCTCGTTCAACTCCTTCCTCGTTTGGACGAGGCCGGCGAGCTTGCCGGAGTGCTTTTCCAGAACCTGTGCCATTTCGGCCTGCGTCTTGCACTCAGAGAACTCCTTGCCTATTTCAGGGAAGCACTTCAACGCCATAATTCCCTGGGAATTCGCCGTCCCGCCGGGTTGTACGTTGGCGTCTTTGCACATAGCGAGGAACTTTTGCCCGACGACCCTCGCGTTGAGCATATAGTCCGCCCTCTCGGTGTATTCCTGCACGATATCACCGGGCGTAAGCTCGCGTCCGGCTTCATTGGCCTCTTGTACACGCGTTTCTATCTTCCCTATGTACTTGCTGGATGAGAGCAGAGTGCAGATGTTGAAGCTGGCGGGGAAGATGTCCGGACCGAATTTCTGGCGCAGCGAGCCCTCCAGGACGCCTAGCGCATCCTTGAAATTCTGCCCGAGGGAATCGAGAGAGTTCTTCTGGATGTTGATGAGGAGGGCGTCGTTGAACTTCTTGTGGGCCGGGGCGGGCGGGGCTGCGTGGCGCGGCGCCGGGGCGGGGACCGGTTCGGCGCGGGAGAACCAGCTCGCAATCCACGCGAAAAAGCCTTTTTTCGGCTGCTGGGCCTGCGCTACCGCAGGTTGCGGCGCGGCGGCAGGCTGTGCATTCGCAAGCGCCGCCGGTACATTGGCGCGTACACCGTTGTTCCCGGCGTTGTTCGTCCGGAAATCTTCTATCTTCAATTTGAACGGCTGAGAGCCGTTTATTCCTGGTGCTCCTGGCATTTTATCATCTCCTTCTATGAAATTTCAGACTGAATACGCGGTCGATGCAAAAATGTTACAAAAAAAGAATGAGGATTTGGCTCTGCGCGGTTATGCGTGAGAGGCGTCGAATCCGTTCTCGGCCGTCGCATATGTGCAGACGCGCACGAGCGCGTCCCTCTCGTGCCGTCGGATCGGGGCGGGCATCCGTCCGGTGCCATCAAGGTGCCCGCATCTCGCCTACCCCTTCCACGGTCGTAGACCCTAGGGTTCATAATTCCCCCCTCTAGGGGATATGGTCGTATCCCTATAGGGATACAATCGTAAATAGGGCAGCGCAAGCAGTTCGCTCTCGCGTACTGCCATTTTCCAAGATTGAATCAATGCTTGCGCTGCTGTGGAGATTGTGCTAGAATGCTATCGTTCCGCTGAAAAAACGGGTTTTTGTCTTGCAAAGGAGAAACAGGAATGGTTATAAGATGCAGACATTGCGGCAAGTTGTCGGAAACGGAAAATGAGTTGATGGACGGAATGTCGATTTGCT
>JAFPNP010000348.1 GCA_017411125.1 Kiritimatiellia bacterium | reverse complement strand
GAATACGGCCTGGCTCGGTTCGAGCGCGAGCTTCACGCGACCGTTCGCCACGACGGGCTTTTCTACAGTGCCCTGCATCGGATCCCACAGCTCGGCCTTTTCGAGAGGCCACTTGGCGCAAAGCGCGAAGTCGCGCCGGCGGGCGATGTCCTGATTCGCTATGAAGAGCGTTTCCGCGCCGTCTTTCACGTAGTGATTGACGGCGAGCATCCGTCCGTCCTGCGCCGAGAGACCGGGGAAGTCGAACTCGCGCAGGGCGAGCGGCTTGCCCGTGCCGAGATAGTTCTTCGCAAGGGCGGAGCGGAGCGTCGCGCCGTCCGGCTCGCCGTCGATGAAGAGAGCGGTCGGCTGCGCGAAAAGCGCGTCCACCACACGCTTCACGTCGCCCGCCGTCTTGCCGCGCGTGGGCGTGTTGCACGGCATAATGCCGTAGCCGACCACAACGCCGCCCGCCTTGGCGAACGCGAGCGCCTTTTCAAGCACCGCGAACGGAACGTATTCCGTGGCGGGCAGCGTGAGGACGTCGTACCATTCCTTACCGGCAGTCGTGCGGATGGCAGGGCGCCCGGTACGGGGATTCTTTCCGAGCTGCGCGCTTTCCACCGCGTCGTACATCAGCCAGTCGCTGTCGAGCTGCGCGTCCTGGATCGCAAATGCGAACATTTCCGGGCGGATGGTTTTGCCGACGTGGTAGCTTATGCCCGGGATGCACTGCGCAATATGGCATACGTGCTCGCCGTCGGAAAGCAGCAAGGCGCAGCGGTTGTTGTAGTCCGCCCACACGCGGAACAGCGGGTAGCGCGGCTCTTTGCCGCCGTTGTAGAAATATGGCGGACAATCCCTGTCATAAGGCGCGCGCGGGTTGAACGAATGCGGTATCATGTAGTAGCATCCCTGGTACTGATGCCAGTCGCAGAACCACTTCATCTGCAGGTAGGTCAGGTCCTGCCCGTAGGCGCCGAATATCTCGCACCAGTTCTTTCCGTTATGGCGGTTGTACACGTGGGCGGTTGAAGAGGCGTACTTCGGCATCTGGCCGCAGTCGACCTGGTACCGGCGGTTTTCGCGCTGGTGCGGATAGTACTGGCGGCACACGAGGTCGACACCCGGCACCTCGACGTACTTCATCTGCTGCATCACGTTGCCGCCGGCCTGGGCGGGACTGTAGTGACAATTGCCATGTTCGAGGAAGTGTCCGCTGGAGAACACGCCGTGCCGCCGGCACCATTCGCTCTGGCGCCCGTACATTGTGCGCCCCCACGTCTCGGCGCGCGCGTCGAGGTAGCGGTAGCGGGCGCGGGCCTGATCCTCGGGGTCCGCGAGCCTGAACTTGAGCGCGGTGAGCAGTTCGCCCGCATCGTCGCCCTTGGCCTTCAGCTCCGCGGCGAGCGCGTCGCCCCACCACGAGCGGAATTCCGGCTCGTCGAAGAAGAAGCCGACGATCGTGCCGTTTTCAAACTCGGCCTTGTACCTGTCGTAGTACGGCTGGTAATAGGTTGCGATGAACCAGTCAACGGCGGCCTCGTCAAGGCCGTTGACGGTCGGAAAGCGATAGCCGCCCCTGGACGTGAACCAGGTGTAGACGATCGTCTTGTCGCCGTCCGGGCCGATCCTGAAAACACCCTTCTCGACTTCCTTTACGTTTACGCGCGCAACCTCGTTCGCGAGCCTCCCGTCGGGCAGGTCCTCGTTCGGGTACACCGTCCCCTTGACGTCGCGGCACTGGAACGCCGCCGGGATCGGGTACTTGCCGCCCATGCCCTGGCTCGGCCACCAGTAGTCGTCGAACACCATCATCTTGATGCCGCGCTTCTTGCATTCGTCGAGTACGATATCGACGTCGCGCCACCAGCCGGCCCGCATCCAGTCTACGTGCGGACGCGACTCGATGGTCAATATTCCCTGCCCGCTTTCGGCGACGCGGCCCACGTATTCGCGCAGACGGGCTTCCGTCTCGTTGCCGTGCATCCAGAAAAGCGGACCGGTGTTCTCCCGCGCCGCGCCCTGCGGCGCCGCGAATTCTTCTCGCACTCCGGCGGTTGCCCCTATCGCTGCCGCCATGACGAACATTGCAAGTGTTTTCATGCGTTCTCCTTGTTTGACGTGACGCGCATTATACCACAATTCCCGCATTCAGTCATTGCAAACATTGCGCCCCCCCGGCCAGGATTTCCCCGAAACATGGACAAAAGGAACAACACGGTTCACAAACGTCCGCGAATATGGTATACTCTATCAATTCACAACCAAAAAGGTTTACTGTAAATGTCGAACAAAGCAATCATGGCGGCGTTTGCCGCAACGTGCGCGCTGGCCGCTTCCGCGGACACGCTCGTATTCAAAAGCGGTTCCCGCCTCGAAGGCACCGTCGTCCGCATCGCCGGCGGCGAAGTCACCTTCAAGTCCGACGACGTCGGCGAGGTGAAGATCGCCCAGGACAAGCTCGCGTCCATCGAGACGAAGGAAGCCGCCACCGTGCAATACAACGACCGTTCCCGCGCCGAAGGCGTCGTGGCCATGAAAGACGGCAAGTACACCCTCAACAAGCAGGAACTCGACATGGGCGACGTCAAGGCCGTCAATCCCGAGGAAGAGGCATGGCACGGCAGCGTCGGCGTGAGCGGCACGGCGGCGCGCGGCAACACCGTCAGCGAAAAGGCGACCATCCTCGCGGACGTCAACCGCCGCTGGGAGAAAAACCGCCTCGGCGCGAACTTCGGCTATTATTTCGCGCAGAACGGAACCGACCGCGACAGCAAGAAAAAGACGGAAGACCGCATCGAGCTTTCGGCGCAGGACGACTACTTCTGGGCGACCAAGGTCTACTCCTACGTCAACGGCAAGTACGAGCGCGACGGAATAAACGACCTGCAGTACCGCTACCGCCTTGGCACGGGCATTGGCTACCAGTGGCTTGACGGGCAGACCTTCGAGAGCACGGGCAAGTGGTCGTTCAACCAGGAAGCCGGCCTCACCTACATCAAGGAGAAGTACGAGCACCTCTCGGACGACGACCGCTGCGCGTTCCGCTATGCGCACCACCTCTCCTGGACGCCGCGCTGGGTGGACAAACTCGCCTTCGCCCACAATCTCGAATACCTCCCCGATGTCGGAGACTGGGCGGACGCCTATCTCATCGACGCGGACGTTGGTTTCGACTACGCGCTTGACGCCGCCTGGACGCTCTTCGGCAAAATCGAGTGGGACTACAATTCCGATCCGGGCGAACACACGAAAAAGAGCGACTTCCGCTACACTCTCGGCCTCGGCTACAAGTGGTAATCGCATTCGCATATCCGCCGCTGCCGTCGGAAAGGGGCGTTCCGCTCCTTTCCCAGAACAGGCAGTTCCAGTGGTTCTCGCGCCCCACCTACATCTTCCCCGTCGTGCCCGCGACAGCGGCTACGATGGCGAAGAAGGCGGGGTGCGGCGCCGTCTGGCTCGACGGCATAGCGGAGGAGTGGACGCCCGAAGAATTCGAGCGGCGACTCGCCGACGCGAAACCGGACGTCGTAGTGGTGGAAACCAAGACGCCCGTCGTCAAGCGCCATTGGAAATGGGTGGATGCGTTTAAATCCACGCCGCTCGGCGCGCGGGCGAAGGTGGTGCTAGTTGGCGACCACGTCACCGCCCTGCCGGAGGAAACGATGGGAGCCTGTCCTGTCGATTACGTCCTGACCGGCGGCGACTGGGATTTTCTTTTGATGAACCTTGTGCGGTCGGGGTTCGATCCAGCGCAATTCGAACCGGGAATCTGGTACCGCGAAGGCGGCGAGGTGAAAAACACGGGCCGCTTCAAGCTCGACCACGACCTCAACGCCGCGCCTTGGATCGACCGGGATCTCTGCCACTGGAAGCTGTACGCCGTGAAAAACGGCAATTTCCGCCGCACGCCGGGCACGTATATCATGTCCGGTCGCGACTGCTGGCACGCCAAATGCACTTTCTGCAGCTGGACGACGCTCTACCCGACGTATCGCACACGCGATCCGATCGACGTCGTGAACGAAATCGAACATCTCGTTGATAGCTACGGCGTCAAGGAGATAATGGACGATTCCGGCTCCCTGCCCGTCGGAAGCTGGCTCACGACGTTCTGCAACGAAATGATACGGCGCGGGCTTCCGAAGCGCGTGCGCATCGACTGCAACATGCGCTTCGGACGTCTTTCCTTCGACGACTACAAGCTCATGCGCAGGGCCGGGTTCCGTCTCGTCCTGTTCGGCGTGGAATCCGCCAACCAGGCTACGCTCGACCGGTTCTGCAAGGCGCTCAAGGTGGAGGATGTCGAGAAAGGGGCAGCATGGGCCTCGAAAGCCGGACTGGACGTGCATCTCACGTTCATGTTCGGCCATGCGTGGGAAGGTCCGAAAGAGATTGCCAACACCGTCGCCCTCGCGCGCAAGCTGCTTGCCAACGGGCACGCCTCCACCCTGCAGTGCACGATGACGATACCGTATCCCGGAACGCCGCTTTTCAAGGAACTCAAGGAAAGCGACGGATTGACT
>JAFPNP010000042.1 GCA_017411125.1 Kiritimatiellia bacterium | reverse complement strand
TAGCGGGCGAGACGAACCGCGCGAAACCAATTTGTCTGTCTCGGTATCCTTCGACAAGGCGGTCGTGTTCTACGAGGACGCCTACATGAACACGCCGGGCGACGTGGTCGCGAAACGCTCCACCCGGACGACGCTTTCGATATCGGCATGCGGCGGCTGTGCCGCTGCCAGCGCGGCGCAATCGGTGCTTGCGCCCTATCGGACGGTATGGCTCCAGCCGATCGCGCGTGGCGTTTCCACTCTTTGCCATCCGTTCCATTCGGCGATTTTCTTTACCGGCGTGCCTGGCGGGAGCGTGGCAATCACTGGCGAAGCGTCGGACGGCGCGAAGCGTAGTTCGACCGGGCGTGTCGCGGCATTTGCGTTTTCGGGAATTGCGTGTTCCGCCGCGTCCGTCACTGTGACGCTGATGTTCTCTGTGCTGGCCGCTTCGGACGACAGGAATACAAGTTTTTTCGGAAGCGCTTGCGCGGTCTCGTAGCGTTTCGTGCGCGTGTTGTAATAGTTTATTGACACGGTCGCGGAGTTCGTGGCGTTTGCCGTCTTCGGCACGAGCATCTGCGTCCACGTCACGCGCCGGTCCGTGCGTTCGATCGCTTTCGGTTCGTATGTCTTGAAATCTCCGGAAAGGCCTTCCACCTTCGGCCATGCGTTTGAGGGACAATAGCCGTCGAAGGCAAGCGTGTATGTGGCCGTCAGGAGATCGCCTGGGCGTACTTTGTCCGGAACGAGTTGTTGCTGCATGGCGAAATGGGTTCCGACCGCTCCGGAGAAATCCTTGGGACGCCCTTGCTCCGGCAATGGCTCGACGTTCAGGCGGAACGGAGCCGTGCGCTGGCCGAAGTTGTGCGAGAACGAAGTGTTGCCCTGGACCACTCTGACAAATCCCTGCACTGCAAGCGAAAGTTCGAGGCGCGTCGGTTTCAGGAATCTGGCAGGAATCCGCATCCGCTTGACGACGTGCCCGCTTGTGGCCGATGGCGCGTCGGCAAGGTTCTCGAACTCGCCGTAGGCGACAAGGCCGTCCTTGTCGTCAGGCAATCCGGCCACGCGCACGTCGTCTATCGCGGCTTTGCGGTTCACGTCTACCTCTAGCACGATCGCACATGGCTGGCCCACGACGACGGACGGCGGCTCGCAGCGCGCCTTCACCGATACCGGCGTCTGTTCCATTTGCTGCATCCGCGCCATCCGCGGGAATCCAAAAGGGAACTGTCCGGCAGCGGGAAAAGCTGCGCACGCCGCAAACGCAAGAAACAACGTTGCGCTACCTTTGTCCATGAAGGACCTCCTGATCCATGTGCTCCTCCGCGATAGACACGCCCGATGAGATAGCGAAGGCGCAAAACGCCATCAGACACGCAGTCGCGAGGATCCGGCGCATTGCGCCGGCCGGCAGAAGGGCGGCAATCCAAAGAGCCGCCCATGCCGCCGCTGCGCACAATAGCCGTATGTCAAGCGTCCATGCGACATGCGGCTTGAAGAACACGCGCGTCATCGGCAGTTCTGCCCTTGGATTGGCTTTCAGTCGGGCTTGCGCGGACTGAAGACCGCGTGCGGTCGAGTCAGTCGCGCCACCCCTTCGCTCCGCGCAGGAATATGCCGCCTTGGCACCGCGCGCATCGCCCGCCATGAGCAGGCACGCGCCGAGGTTTTGGTAGAGCGCGGGATTGTCCGCGCCGGCGTCGATGCAGTCCAGATACGCGGCGGCGGCCGTCTTGAATTCCGTTTCGCCAGCCGAACGCACGGCCAGCGACGAGGCTCGCCTGTATGAGAAGTCCGCTCTGTCGGACGCGACCGCCGGCACCGCGCACAGACCCGCCAAAAGCAGCGAGGCAAGCGCCACGGCATTGGTTTTCGACGAATATGCTCGAGCGTCATGCGCCTGCATGTTTGTGACGACGAGGGCGATGTCCTCCTCTGCGTAGTCGTGCTGCATCAGTCTTTGAGCGTCTGCCGCCGTCACCGCCGCGCCGTTCACGCCATATCGGACGGCGAAGAACCTGCGTATCGCTTCCTCTCGTTTCGCGCCGTTGCGGCTCTTGAGCGCCCGCCGGCAGACTCCGAACGCGCGCGCCTTGCGGTACGCTTCGTTTCGCGCCGTCACGCGGCGCCGCACGGGCGGGGCGAGCCGGATTGCGAGGAACAGGAGCGGCGGAGCGATAAGCAGCAGCAGCGACAGATCGAGATGCGGCAGTAGCGGAAGCGGCCGTGCGCCGCGAAGGTCGAGGTCTATGCCGTCCGGCAGCGGATATTCGCCCGAATCGCCGTCTTGGTCGTCCACGGCGCCGATGGCGGCCTGCGCGCCGGCCTTCACCTGTATCGGAATTGAGTCGGTGTTGCGCGTGGCGTACTTTCTCGTGGAGATGTCGAAGTACGATACTGGGAGAGACGGGAACTCGACGGTGCCGGTTTTGACCGGGCGCACTCTCCATGTGAAGCGGCGGGTCGTGCCGTGCGTTTCCGTCTTCATGGACGCAGCGTCGATGCGGAACACGGAACCGGTCATGGCGGTCGAGAAGTCCGGCGGATGGACCGACGGCGTATTCGCCGCGCCCGCTATTTCCATCGTGAGCGTGAGCGGGTCGCCGGCCGTGCAGACCTTGGCGTTGAGGTTTGCCGTCACCGTGAGGTTGGAGGCGATCGCGCCGCACCATGATGCAGGACGTCCCGCAGCCGGCGGGTCGGAGACCGTGATCGCGAACGGGCGCGTGCGCAAGACCACGTTGGAGAAAACCGGCACGTCCACGGCGCGGTTGAAGCGGTCGCGTTCGCGCCTTACGCCGGCAATCACCGGCACCTTTACCGTCACCGGGTCGAGGCGCACCGTGCCGGCGGCCGTCGCCCGCCACGGCGCGGCGGTCATGGTGAATCGCCATCCTTTGTCCTTTTCGCGCGCCACTGTGAACGGGAACAGCTGCGGCTTGGGGCCCATGCGGGAGAACGGATCCATGTCCTCGAACATGCTGAACGGGTCGTCCATTGCGGAGAAGATGCCGTCGGACACGTATTTGTTCAGCGTGAATGCCGGTCCAGACCGCCGTCCTCGCTGCGGCATCTGCGCCTGGTCGAGCGGCGTCCGCGCGTCGCCGCGGTCAATCGCTCCGTTCTTCCAGTCGGGTTCGAGGAACGGACACGTAAAATGCGGCGGACGCTGGTTGAGGAACGGCGCCTGTGCGTCGACGTACGCGCCCGGTACCGGCGGAAGACGCAGGACAAGCGACACCTGCATCTGTTCGGAGACCACGAGGTTCGTCGACGTGGCCGTGATTTCCAGCGACGGAACGGTTGCGCCTGACGCCATAGCCGCCGTCGCGAACAATATGGGAAAGGCCTTTTTCATGTTTGAATGGAGTTACGGCACGAGGAAGCGGGAGGTAAGCTCCTTCGCCTTGGCCTTGACATCTGCCTGCACGGCGGTGTTGGATATGTCGCATAGGATGTCCGCGATCCAGCCACCGATGAGGGACGCCTCTGCCTCTTTCATGCCGCGCGTAGTGATGGACGCCGTGCCGACGCGTATGCCGGAGCACTTGAACGGACTTTCCGTATCATACGGGATCGTGTTCTTGTTCACTACGATTCCGGCCGCGTCGAGCGCGGCTGCGGCATCCTTGCCTGTCATGCCGCGCGCCTTGACGTCCACGAGGAAGAGGTGGTTGTCGGTGCCGCCGGATACGATGCGGAAGCCGCGATCCGCCACGGCCTTGCACATCGCCTTGCAGTTCTTGACGATCTGCGCGGCGTAGTCCTTCATTTCCGGCCGCATCCACTCGCGGAAGCACACGGCCTTGGCGGCGATGATGTTTTCGAGAGGGCCGCCCTGCATTCCCGGGAACACTGCGGAGTCGAGCGCCTTCGCCCACTTTTCTTTGCACAGCACGAGTCCGCCGCGCGGACCGCGCAATGTCTTGTGCGTCGTGGACGTCACGAAGTCCGCGTAAGGTACGGGGCTTTCATGCGCACCGCCGGCGACGAGACCCGCGATGTGCGCCATGTCCACCATCATTATGCAGCCGGCTTTGTCGCAGATTTCGCGGATGCGCTTGAAGTTGATCGCGCGGGGGTATGCGCTCGCGCCGGAAAGCAGTATTTTAGGCTTGACCTCGAGGGCCTGGCGTTCCAGCGCGTCGTAGTCGAGGCGTTCCGTGGCGCGGTCGACGGTGTACGGCACGATGTTGTAGAGTTTGCCGCTGAAATTGACAGGCGAGCCGTGGGAAAGGTGTCCGCCCTGGTCGAGAGAAAGAGAGAGTATGGTGTCGCCCGGCTTGATCGTGGCAAGGTAGACCGCCATGTTCGCGGAACTGCCGCAGTGCGGCTGTACGTTCGCATGTTCCGCGCCGAAAAGTTCGCACGCGCGTTTCCGGGCGAGTTCCTCGGCGGCGTCAACCGGCAGGCAGCCGGAATACCAGCGTTTTCCCGGATATCCTTCCGCGTACTTGTTCATCAGCACGCTTCCGGCGGCGAGGCGCACGGCTCGAGACGACGTGTTTTCGGAGGCGATCAGGTTTATCTCCGTATCCTCCTGCTCCACCTGCGCCTTGATTGCGGCGTAGACCTCCGGGTCGTCGTGCGCGAGGCCGGAGAAGTCGCTCAGTCGTCCTGCGCGTTCGATTTTCGCGCGGCGGCGCGCGTGCCGCTCGGATTCGTCGACGGACGTGGAAACGAAAGTTTTGACGATTTCCGCCGCCTGCGCGGGAGTGACTTTGTCCGCGCCGAGGCAAAGCACGTTCGCGCCGTTGTGCTGCCGGGCGAGAACTGCGGTTGCTGCATCCAGGCACAGCGCGGCGCGCACGTTCTGGAAACGGTTCGCGGCCATTGCCATGCCCATGCCAGTACGGCAAGACAGCACGCCGAAGTCAACCTCCCCGAGCGCCACTTTTTCCGCGACGGCGTCGGCATAGTCGGGAAAGTCGCTTGCTTCGGGGCCTGTGCAACCAACGTCCACGAACTCCGCGTCTGTGAACGATGCGACGATGGATTTCTTAAGCTCGAAACCGCCGTGGTCGGCGCCGATGGCAATCTTCATTTTCCCTGTCTCTTTCTTTGAGGTGACGAAAAGAAAAGTATACCACAATTCCCATGGATGCACAAGACGGATGAAATACCCGCTGAAATATGGTAGAATACGCGCCTCTTGCAACAATGGCTGTGTCGAAAACATATTCATGGCTGCGGCGGTTTCGCATGCACGACCTTCCGACGGCTCCCGGCGACGCGCTCGCCGGGGCGGCGTTCATGATGCCGGCCGGAGATGCCGCGTTGCCGCAGGCGTTTGCGGCCGGCGTCGGCGCGTTGTTCATGCACATGGCGCGGCGCACGTGCAATGGCGCGGTTTGCGCCGTTTGCGTCATGGCGGCGATCTGGCTTCCTTCGTTGATGACCGGCGGCGGGATGCCGTTTGCGTGGAATGTGGCGATGTGCGTGCTGCTAGGATGCGCGATGGCTCACAACAATCTGAAAAAAGCGTGGCTCGCCGGCGCGTGCCGCGGAATGGGCGTGGTGTGCGGGGGGCTTGCGGTGTGGCGCCCGGGCGGCAATCCGTACACCGGCATGCCGCTTCCGGCGGATTGTTTCCTTTTGGCGTCGCTTGCGCTGCTCGCGTTTGGATGGTGCGCGTACTCCGCCGCCGCCGCGAAACTTTCGGATGCGGGCGAATGTCCGTGCGAGGGATTGGGATACAGACGATTCCTTTCGGGGCTGTCGGCGTTTCTCCCTTTGGCGGCGTTTGCTGCGGCGGCATTTGCGCCCGGCGTGGAATACGAGTCGTGGCTAGTGGTTGTGCTGCCGGCTGCCGGATGCTGCTGCGCGTTCGTGGCGTGGTGCATTGCGGTCGGGCCGCTTTGGCTGCCGCATGGGCGGGAGGAGCGCAGACGCGCCGGCGAGAGCGCGGTCTTCGCCCTGCTTTACATCCAGATCGGGTTCATGCTAATGGTCGTGCGTCCGGCGTTTCTCGCCGCAGCCGCCGGGTTGTGGGGGGCGGCGCGCGCCGTCCAGAGGCTCGCATCGAAAGCAAAAGAAGATGCAAACGGATCATGAAATCGCATTGCAGAGCTTTTGCGCCACGTTTTTCCACGTATGGCGCGCCAGCACGCGGGCGGCGCCTTCGCACGTGCCGCCCATGCAGGCTTCTGCATCCGCATGTGCGCGGTCTTCCGGACGGTCGATGTAGCCCACGGAGTCGCCGAATATTTCGGGAAGGCACGCCGCTCGCGCCACGACCGCCGGGCGGCCAAGCGCAAGCGCTTCCAGTGGCGGTATGCCGAAGCCCTCGTCGAGCGACGGATGGACGAGCGCGCGGCAGTGCTGCATGAGTGCCTTCATCTCGCCGTCGGAAACACGTCCGAGCGAGATCACGTTTTGCGGAAGCGTCTGCCTGTCGGCTACGCTTCTCGGCATGGCGCCGGCCACCGCCCACGTGGTTTCGGGGCGGTTC
>JAFPNP010000347.1 GCA_017411125.1 Kiritimatiellia bacterium | reverse complement strand
GCGGAGCGCAAGCTTGCAGCCTACCAGGCGGATCCTGAGACGGCGCGTCTGCCCGTCTGCATCGCGAAGACGCAATACTCCCTCTCGCACGATCCTAAGCTGCTCGGTCGCCCGAAGGGATGGCGTCTGCCCGTGAAGGACGTGCTGATCTATCGCGGCGCCGGGTTGCTGGTGCCTGTTGCGGGCGAAATCAAGCTCATGCCGGGAACGTCCGCATCCCCGGCCTATAGGCGCATCGACGTGGACGTTGAGACCGGCCACGTGAAAGGACTGTTCTGACCGGACGACGCGTCATGGTGATTCATCCCGGCGACAGCGTTGAAATCCGCGAAGACGGCCACAAGTATGCCCGCCGTTTCATAAAGGCCGGCGAGGACGTCATAAAGTACGGGATGCCGATCGGGCATGCCACGCGCGACATTGCGCCAGGCGAACACGTTCACGTCCACAACTTGGCGACGAATCTCGGCGATGCGCTTGAATACGAGTACATGCCGGATGCGGATGCGCTTAAGCGCATTCCTCCCGTCGCAGACGCGCCGTTTTTCAAGGGGTTTCGCCATCCCGACGGACGCGTCGGCGTGCGCAACGACATTTGGGTCGTGCCGACGGTAGGCTGCGTGAACAACCTCTGTGAACGGCTCGCGGACGCCTGCGGCGGAATCGCGCTCTCGCATCCATACGGCTGTTCGCAGCTTGGCGCCGACCATGAAACGACGGCGAATCTCCTCGCCGCGCTCTGCCGCCACCCAAACGCCGGCGGCGTGCTGGTCGTGGCGCTCGGATGCGAAAACAACACGCTGGAATCGTTCAGGGAAAGACTAGGTGACGTATCGGCCCTCAACATCCGCTTCATGCGGGCGCAATATCCGGGCGACGAGTACGCGCGCGGGATGGAGTTGATCGCGGAACTTGAGGCGAACCGTCCGTCCGAGCGCGTGGACGTGCCTGTCTCGGAGCTTGTCGTCGGACTGAAGTGCGGCGGGAGCGACGGATTTTCCGGTCTCACCGCGAACCCGCTCGTCGGACGGTTCAGCGACTGGCTTGTGGCGCGTGGCGGATCCGCCGTGCTGACGGAGGTGCCGGAAATGTTCGGCGCGGAGACGCTGCTCATGCGTCGCTGCCGTAGCCGTGCCGTGTTCGACAGATGCGTAAAAATGGTGAACGGCTTCAAAGATTACTATTCGCGCCACAATCAGCCATGCTATGAAAACCCCTCGCCCGGAAACAAGGCAGGAGGAATCACGACGCTCGAGGAAAAGTCGCTAGGATGCGTGCAGAAGGGCGGGCGTTCGCCGGTGGAAGACGTGCTCGACTACGGCGAACACGTCCGTACGCGCGGACTTTCGCTTCTCTCCGGACCGGGCAACGACCTCGTGGCGTCCACCGTCCTTGCGGCGAGTGGATGCCACATCGTCCTCTTCACGACCGGTCGCGGCACGCCGTTTGGAACCGTCGTGCCCACCATGAAGATTTCCACGAACTCTGATTTGTCGCGGGCCAAGCCGCACTGGATCGACTGGGATGCCATGGCGAACCCGGACGTCGATGCGTTCGCTGCAAAAATACTGGAGGTAGCATCGGGCGCACCGGCGCGGAACGAGGCGGAGAATGCGCATGGCATCGCGATTTTCAAGGACGGAGTGACGCTGTGACCAAAGTGGTGATCATAGGAACGGGATTGATATCAAAGTTCCACGAAGAGGCTGTGCGGCATATCCCCGGTCTCGAGCTTGCCGGAAAATGCAGCCGCATGGACGACTGGGACGCTGCCCTCTCGCAGCCAGGCGTGGGACTTTGCCTCGTTGCGAACGCGAGCGGAGCGCACGACGAAGCCGTGTTCGCCGCCGCGCGCCACGGCGTGCCTGTGCTCGTGGAGAAGCCGCTTGCAATCACGACGACGCGCGTGGACGCTATGATCGCCGCCTGCGCGGCCGCAAACACGCCGCTCGGATGCATCTTCCAGACGCGCTGTAGCGATGAGTTCGCGCGTCTACGCAAGGCGGTTGATTCCGGTGAGCTGGGACGCCTCACATACGCCGCCGTGCAGGTGCCATGGTGGCGCGACGACGAATACTACACTAAGTCCGACTGGCACGGCACGAAGTCCATGGACGGCGGCGGCGCCCTCATAAACCAGGCCATCCACATGGTAGATTGGCTCGTCGCTCTCGCTCCGCCCGTGGCGGAGGTCAAGGCGTTCGCCGCCGCCCTGGCGCATCCAATAGAGACGGAGGATACCGTAAGCGCTGCGATCCGGTTCGAAGGCGGGGCGCTGGGCGGCGTGTACGCCACGACGGCGTCCTATCCCGGCAGACCGAGGCGCATTGAGCTTACGGGCACGAAAGGCACCTTGGTCGTGGAGGACGCGGCGTGCGGAAGCTCGAACGCGGGGGCGATACCGGCGGAACAGCACAGACGTGCCATAGCTGCATTCGTCGAATCATTGAACGGTGGCGCACCGTATCCGATCGACGGACGCGAAGCGCGGAAATCCGTCGATCTCGTGGAGCGCATCTACCGCGACGCATATGGCATTTCGGAATAGAAAGGATACAATATGAAAATCGCAATAGTCGGCGCCGCAGGGCGCATGGGCCGGATGCTCGTCAAAATGGCGAAAGAATCCAAGGATTTGGAGGTCGCAGCGGAAATCGACGTCGCGGAAGGTTTCGCGCGAGAATGGCCGATGGACACGGAGGCCGTGATCGACTTTTCGTTCCATTCCGCCGTGCCGCCAAGCATCGCCAAGGCCGCTGAACAAGGAATCCCCTACGTAATCGGCACGACAGGTCTTTCGCCGGAGGAGCAGACAGCGGTCGACGCCGCAGCGCGGCGCATCCCCGTCGTGCAGAGCGGCAACTATTCGCTCGGCGTGAACCTGCTGTTGAACCTCGTCAAGATCGCGGCAAAAACGCTCGGGCCGGAATATGATGTAGAAGTGGTCGAGATGCACCACAAACACAAAAAGGACGCGCCCAGCGGCACTGCGCTCATGCTGGCCAAGTCTGCGGCGGACGGACGCGGCGTGGCGTTCGACGACGTTGCGGTGTACGGGCGCAAAGGAATGGTAGGCGAACGCCCGCAGGGCGAAATAGCAATCCATGCGCTGCGCGGCGGCAGCGTCGTAGGCGACCATACCGTAATGTTCGCGGGCGACGTGGAACGCGTAGAAATCACGCACAAGGCGCAAAGCCGCGAAGCGTTTGCGGCGGGCGCGCTCCGCGCCGCGCAATGGGCGGCTGGGCGGAAGCCCGGCATTTACACCATGCGCGACGTGCTGGGGCTGTGAACAGTGCGCCGCCCTTGCGGCGGCGCGTTTCAGAACACGTCCACTTCGGCGACGGCGAGGCGGTCGTTGACGGGAAGCGCGTGCGTGGCGACGAAGCGGAAGTAGCGCGCCTTGACGGGCTTAACAAACTTCACCTCGCGCGTCTTGCGCGACACCATCACGTCCAGAAAGGCCTCCTCTCCGGCTTTCGTCCATTCTTTGCCGTCGGACGACACCCAGAACTCGCATTTGTCGACCACGCCCACGTCGCAGCCAGCAGGACGCGGCGTGTACCTGAATCCGCGCATCTCGCGCTCCGCGCCGCAATCGACCGTGAAACTCTGCGGCGGCGGAAGCGGATCGTTCTTCGCCATCGGCTCTGGATGCGAATGCCACAGCGTCGCATTGTTGCCGTCGATGGCGGCCTTCGCGTTGCCGGGATTCCTGCACGTCTCGCCGACGATCTTCCACGCCTCCTTGCTTCCCGGCTCGACGTACTGCGAAGGCGTCTTGCCGCCAAGCGGGAAGCGTACGACAACGTCCGACTCGTCGCCCTCGGCGCGGCTGCACTTCACTGTCGTTTTTTCGCCGTCCAGCAGGAACGTGAATTCCTTCACGTCGGGGTCGAGGAAGTGGATGTAGAGAGTGTCGCCTTTGCGTGTGGTGACGACCTTGCCGCCGAGCGACACGCCGCCGGCCTTCGTGCCGTAGATCGAATCGCCGTTCTTCTTGAACCATTTGCCGATACCCTCGAACACTTCCACGGCCTTCGCGGGAATCTGCCCCGATCCGTCCGGGCCGATGTTGAGAAGGAGGTTGGAGCCCTTTGCGGCAGCGCGGGCGATGAGCGCCACGGACTGCTCGGCCGTGAGGAAGCGGTTTTCGCCTATCTTGTACCCCCACACGTTTTTCTGTATTACGTCGCACTGCTCGGCTGGGCGGTCGTCGAGGAACGGCTGGTTCTTCGAGAAATGCGTCCCGACGCCAGGAAGGTCGCGCTCGAAGAGCTGGATGTCCTCCTTCGGGCGCGGCGCACGGTGGTGGTTGTTGGCCACGAGCGCCCTGCGCGAGTGGATGAGGTCGAAGATGTCGTCGAACTCCCAGTCGAACGTGCCGCCGCGGTCTTTGTCGCGGTGGTCCCACTCGCCGTCGAACCAGATGTTGATCGGATGGTAGTTGTCGAGCAGTTCCGCGATCTGCCCCATCATGTAGCGTTTGTAGGAGGCGTAGTCGGGGCGCTGTTCGCCACGCTCCTTCGTGGTCTTAAGCCATGCCCCGCCCGGCGTGTAGTCGCGGCGGTGCCAGTCGAGTAGCGAGTAGTAGAGCGAAAGCTCGATGCCCTCCTCCTTGCACGCCTCGGCCAGCTCGCCGATGATGTCGCGCTTGAAAGGCGTGGATTTGATGTTGTAGTCGTCCATCTTGGAGGGCCACAGGGCGAAGCCGTCGTGGTGGCGCGTCGTTATCGTGATGTATTTCGCGCCGGAGCGGCGGATTATCCGCGCCCATTCGCGCGCATCGTACTTAGAGGGATAGAAGCCATGCACCATGCGTTCGTAGGCGTCGCGGTCGAGGCG
>JAFPNP010000041.1 GCA_017411125.1 Kiritimatiellia bacterium | reverse complement strand
ACTCGCGGAAAAGGATTCGCAGATTTCGTCCGCAAAAGCCACGCTGGAGTCGTTGAGAACCGCAGCCGGCGAAGAACGGCAACGCGCGAAAAAAGAACTGGACTCGCTCAAGGATTCTGCCGCCGAAGACCGCAGACGCGCGGACGAGGCGGATGCAAGGCATGCGAACGCCGTCAAGGCGTTGCAGCTGTCCCACAGGGCCGAACTGGACGGACTGAAGACGCATTACGAAAAGGAACTGAAGGAAGCCCTGTCATACGCCAGCTCGAACGCGTCTTCGGGCGGACCGGCGCCCGGCGTGAATCCTCTGGTGGAATACATGCTCTCGAATTCCGGGAACGTCAAGCCCGGCGGCACGTTGAAACCGTCGGGAATGTCGTTCACGGCGTTCAAGGAAAAGCAGCCGTCCGAACCTGCGGTGTTCAAGGCCAAGATCAGATTCGGATCCGGGAATCACGCATACTGCGACCTGCTGCAGAACTTCGACGGACCCGAAAAAGAGGCAAAAAACAAGTTCTGGGCCGTGCGCGTGCTCCCGATGGACCGGCAGGCCGTCGATTCCGGCGACGGCGGGCTGGCGTGCTTCGTCACGAAGAACGCCGCCGACTTCGGGAAAGAGGTGGTGGGCTTGCTTGACGACGGCGCATACCACGTAGCGCTGGTGAAGTTGCGCTTTTTGTCGGGCAGGAAGTTCAGGCAATGCTGCGTAATGGACGAAATCGAAATGTGGTCTGCGAAAGCGGCGGAAGCTTTCAAGGACAAAGTCCGCAACGTGGACTTCAGCGCCGCGGAATTGCGGGTGGCCGGAAGCGAGCGCCGTTACGTGCGTGGCAAGATAGGCGTTGTAATGAACATCGACCCGAACGTGGGCGTATTGACGCGACCGGTCCTGCGCGTCGTGATGCTGACGCGCGAAAAAACGCGCAAGAACAGGTACACCGTCACTGACTGCATAATCGAAGAGCCTAACGCAAAGACGATCGACCCGTTCAGCGCGAACGGAAACCCCGGCGCTGCGGTTGCAAGACACACAACCACGGGAGTAGGCGGTAACGGCAAATCGCCCTCCAGTCCAAACCGCCACAGATGCGTCGAAGAGATTTCAGCCTCCCAGAGCGAAGTGTTCAGCAGGAATCTCGCCACGCTATCATACGTCGGTATTCCTCTTGCGGCATGGCAATCGGACACCGGACGGTCCGACGGCAATGGCGCGAACGACATGACGGGATATGCGCTGCTCGGCGAAGGCGCCGAACTGTTCGGATACCGGGTGGAACTGTGGTGCGACGGCGCGTGCGTGAAGGTTCACGACACCGTCAACCCGCATCAACGCAAGGAACTGGACATTCCCGACGACTGGCACGTGTCTTTCAAGCATCCGGAGAAATTCAAATACAGCGCCCCCGTGCCCCAAAAGGATGCAAGCAATTGACATGGCGCCGGACGCACAAAAGGATGCCACGGAAAAGCCGTTGTGGCTGGCGCCGTTGCGAGGTGTCACCATCCGAGCATTCCGCGAAACGTTCGCCGGAGCGATCCGCGAGGCGGGGTTCCGCGGCGCGTTCGCGCCATTCATTCCGGCCAATCCCGGCATCCGCGTCACCGATCGTCTGCTTGCAGAACTGCAGTCCGTTCCGGACGGCGTGCCGCTCGTCCCGCAAGTGATAACAAAGCATCCTGACGCGATGCGCGTGCTGTTGCGGGCGTTCCGCGAACGCGGCTTCGACCGCGCAGACCTCAACGCGGGATGTCCGTTCCCCATGATCGTGCGGCGCGGACGCGGATCCGGGCTGCTGCGCTCGCCCGACACGCTTGAGGCTCTGCTCGAAGCTGGATGCGAAGAAATGGGCGAGGGAAAATTCTCCCTCAAGGTACGCTTGGGCGTTGATTCGCCCGACGAGCTGGCCGCCCTTCTGCCGCGCATCAACCGCTACCCTCTCGCCGCGCTCACGGTACACGCCCGCACGGCGAAACAGATGTACGGCGGCGAGGTCGATTTGCCGCGTTTCGCCCGGATACTTGCCGAATCGACGAATCCGGTCATATACAACGGCGACGCGTCGGCAGACTCGGACTGGCCGCGCCTTGCCGCCGCAGGGGTGATGGTGGGCCGCTCGTTCATCCGCTCGCTCGGCGCGCGCGCGGACGCCGACACGCTGCTGCGCGCATACGTGGACCATTCGCGCGAAGAGCTTTGCGGCGATACGCCCGTGCTGGGACGAATGAAGGAACTGCTCTCCTATTGGTGCGCCGTGCCGCGCTGGCGGCGGCTTTGGCCCGTGGTGAAACTGTGCCGTTCGGTGGACGAACTGCTTTCGCTCGTTCCGTAACCGCCCGGTCCCTGAACGGCTATTGCCGTTCAAGACGGTTCAGAAGTTCGCGACGCAGTTCGCGGTACAGCTTGCAGGACGGCGTATAATCGCCGAAGCCACGCGCGATGCGCCGTACGAGCGCGTCCGTACCGGCCTTGTCACGCCGTCTCAACATCCGAAGCAGGTCTGCGTCCTCCATCCCCGCCCTTGTCGCCTCAAAGCGCGCGCTCGACCACGGACCGTCCTTGCCCGGATATACGATGTGCGTGTCGCCAGGCGGAAGGGAATGCCCGTTGTTCGATCCGCCCCAGCGCTTCGGGTACGGTTCCTTGAACGGATCCTGCTTCTGGTCTATCTGCCATCTGTTGTAGCCCCAATGCAGGAACCCCGTCACGTCATGCATCACCGAGACCCACGGAATTAGCGCCGGGCGCAGCAGTTCGCCGTCCATGAGACGGTTCATCCACCTTCCGCCGGGAACGCAGCAGGTGTAGCACCACACCTCGTCGTTGAAATTGGTGCGGAAGTTGTCGTACAGCACGCGGTGTCGCTCGAAGGCGTCGACTTTGGGGCACCAGATGTCGAGCGCGCCGGCGAAAGACGGTTCCTCCACGGCGTCCATCGTGCGCACGCCCGGCATGTAACGGCGCACGATTCCGGCGGTGATGCGGTATTCCGGCACGTTCTTTCCGCCCGGCTCGTCCGCGACGTGCTGGATCCAGCGGTCTTTCAACCCGTATTTGTCGATTGCGGACTGCATCAGCCGTGCCATCCGGGAAAGGTCGAGTGCGCCTTCCACAGACGTCGTGACCTTTCTGGTGTACACGGTGCTGAACGTGCTCGATCCCCATCCGCGCGTGAAGCCAGCCACGTAGGGGCCTTCGATATACCATATACCAGCCCGGTCGTAGAGAGCGAGCAGCCGCTCGAAGATCGGCGTGTCTATCGCCACCGTCCCGTCGGGAAGCTGCTTGAACATGCATATCGGAAGCATGTTCTGCCTGCCGCGGACGGCAAGCCTGATATACTTCTCAATCATCGCCCAGTGCTCTTCGCTCCACAGCGCAAGACCGTGCGATGTGGCGATGGAGCCGAGGTCTGCGTGGTTCGTGTACTTGAAGCTGTCTTTCCCGACTGGAGGCAGATTGACGCCGCGGACATTGACCTTCAGCGCCAACTCGCGCGTCTCGCCTCCTTGCTTCAGACGGAAGCGGATATCGGACTGCTTTGCGCCCACCGGCGGACGCGCCATGCGGAAGTACAGGGCCTCCGTCTCCTTCGGATCGGCGATTGCGCCCGACGCCAGCGGCTCCAGAACATCGAACACTTCGAACGGCGCGCGCCGGGCGACGTATTTGTTCTCACCCAGCCTGCGCTCCAGAAAACCGCGCGGACCAGTGTTGCGCTTTACGGGAACGGCGATCATCCTGTGCCATTCGCCGTCCTTAGCAGACGCCTCAAACTCCAGCCTGACGCCAGGTTTCAGTCCGTTGATGAGCAGATTCGCGTCCACCACCCCATTGGCCGGAACGTCGATTTCTCCCAGACGTTCGGCAGAAGCGACCTTCGAGTCGGCATAAAGCCACGCAAGCGGATCGGACAGCGTCGCGTCAAACGCGGACGCGGAGACGGCGGACGCCGCCATCGTAGCGGCAAGAAAGCGTTTAACCAATGTCTTCATGCCCCAAGTATATCAAAACACATGGCGATACGCAAAGCGAAACGCAGCCGTGCGATTCATGCTTGCATTTCACTTGCAGATATTGATTTCCGCCGCTCCCGGCGCAAGGCCGCCGGACGTCGCCGTGACCTTGATCGCACCATTCGCCCCTTTTCGCGCGCGCACTATGGCCTGCGCCCAACCATTGAATGTACGGCGCTCCGGCTTGCGGAAATCCGCGAAGTCCGTCTCGTCGCCGTTGTCAGTGGCGACGATTTCGCCGGGGCCGTCCACCGCGAACGCGACGGGGACTTTCGCCGTCGGCACCACAAGCCCCTGCGCGTCGCGCACGGAGACGTTGAAATACGCCACGCCCGCGCCATCCGGCTCGACTGACGGTGCTTCCGCCTCGACGACGAGACGCGTCGGTCCGCCCGTGGTCTTTACGGAATCCCTCGCCCACTCCCGGCCATTTTTCCAGACGACGGCCTCCAGCGTACCGGGCTCGTATTTCACGTCGTCCCACCTGAGACGATATGCGCGATCCCAGACGCCGGGCTGCTTGCGGCGTCTGCCGAGCGATTTGCCGTTGAGAAAAAGCTCGCCCTCGTCGCCGGACGTGAACACGTACACCGGAGTAGTCTTCCCTTCGCGTCCCTTCCAGTTCCAGTGCGGAAGTATGTGCGCCATCGGCAGGTCCGGACGCCATCGCGACTGGTAAAGCCAAAACGAATCCTTTCTGAATCCCGCCTGATCGAGGAATCCCGTATTGCACGTATGTATCGCCCGGGACGTCATGCCGAGTCTCTTCACCTCTTCTAGAGCCTCTCTCTGCACCGCAAGGTCGGAAAAGCGCGGCTTCTTGCGCCACGTGTCGCACCAGTACGGTCCGCCGAGATAGTCTATTCCCGTCCAGACGAACTCGCCCATGCACGTGCCGACTTTGTCCATCCAATGCCACTGCGCGTCGGGCGGACACGCCCACCCTCTGCCGATATCGGCGAAATTGACGGCCTCCCAGCAATACGACGAATTATGCAGGTTTTCGCCGCATACCTTGCGCCAGCTCTGCACCACGGGGAAATGGTACTCTCCCCGCGTTGCGCTCATGCAGACGGACTCCGTCGCGAAAAACGGCACGTCCGGGTATTTTGCGGCGAGGGCGGGATACTGCCAGGCAAAGTAGTTGCACCCCATGAGCGCGAGCGTGCGCGGATAGTCGTTCGTGAAGTTCACCGGATTGTTGTTGGCGTTTGCCGACGGCCGCGTCGGATCCTCCTCCGCGACCATGCAGGCGAGCGAACGCGCCGTGGCGGAGAACTCTTCGGTCGTAGCGATTCTGCGGAACCCCTCGCATATCTCGTTGCCTATCGAATACATTATCACGCAAGGATGGTTGCGGTCGGTACGCACCCAGGCGCGGACGTCGCGCTCGTGCCACGTGTCGAAGAGCCGCGTATAGCCGTTGCGTCGCTTCCCTGCGGCGCCAATCTTCCGCCATTCGTCGAACACCTCGTCCTTCAGCAGCAGCCCGAGTTCGTCGCAAAGCTCCAGCAGCCCCTCGCCCGGCGGATTGTGCGACGTCCTGACTGCATTCACGCCGGCCTCCTTCATCAACAGCAGCCGGCGCTTCATCGCGGCGCGGTTCCACGCCGCGCCAAGAACGCCGAAGTCATGATGGATCGATACACCGTTGAGCGGGACGGTGCGTCCGTTCAGCTGGAAGCGCTGCTCGTCGGAGTTGAACGAGATCGTTCTGATTCCGTAGCGGTATTCGTTTCCCTCGATGTCGATTTTGTAGAGCCATGGATCGTCGATATCCCACAGACGGGGATTGTCCACGAAGAAGGAACGGTCTTTGCGGCCGCTTTTCGACATCTCGTAGCGCACACGCACTCTGGCGCGTTTCGCAGTCACTTCGGGAGTCGTGATGAACACGCTGCCGGGGACGACGTGATCCTCCGGGCAGACGAGCAGGCGGCACTCGCGGAACAGACCGCCGCCCGTGTACCATCGCGAAGAGTCCTTCGGGTTGTGGCACCGGATGGCAAGCACATGCCTCCCGCGCCCAAGGCCGTCCGTCAAATCGACGCGCCACCTCGTGTAGCCGTAAGGCCAGCCTCCGAGAAACTTCCCGTCGAGGTAGAGCATGGAATAGCTCATGGCGCCGTCGCACTCGAAGAACACGCGCCCGTTCTCAGGTATGGCCGTCAGTGATTCACCGACCTTCAACTTTCCGTCTTCGACTTCAAAGGCGAGACGGTACCATCCCGTGCCGGTGACATCAAGAAAGGCGTCTCCGTAGGGTCTGGAAGAATCGAACGGCTTTTCCACACCCCAGTCGTGCGGAACGCGAACAACGCGCCAGGCCGAATCGTCGAAAGCCGGTTTCGCCCATGCAAAGGCCGGTGCTCCGGACGTGTCGCCGCGGTTGGCGCGGTCGAAGATGCCGCTCATCGCCTGAATCGTGAGATTCGACCGTGCGAAGGGATCGTCGCCCTTCACGAACCTCCACCCTTCGTCGAGCGGAACGGAAACCGTAGCGCCGGACGCACACAAGGCGAACACCGCTGCAATGATAGGCGTAAAGATTCTAATCGATATATTCATGCGGCAATTATACTACAAGAATAGACGCTTTACAAGGCGAAGGACCAGAGTCTACCCGGAAACGGTACGCCACGTTCGGGCGGAAATATGATATAATAAGACCCGCATAGGCAAAGGGCATGTTAGGGTTCGGACATTTCGGGCGCGTGCGCGAGAAAACGCGACGGCTTCTGGCCGCCGCCGGCGTCGCGCTTCTTCTCGGATTCCAGGCTCTGTCCGCCGCATATGCGATCCACGAAGCCGATCACAGCCACGACCATGACGGCGACGAATCAAAATGCCCCGTCTGCCTGCAGCTCAGGCACTGCATCGCCAACTTCCACTTGACCGGCCCGGGACTTGACGCAGACGCAACGACCGCGTCCGCCCCGGCAGCCGGGGCGCTCCCGGCGTTCCCTGCCGAGATCGCGTTGCCAAGCCGGACGCTTGTCGCACTGAAGGTTCAATTCAACGAGTGAGCGCATGCGGTCCGGTTCGCCGGACGCATCATGCCGCAACATCACTCGAAACAAAATTGAACCAAAGGAAAGACAATGAAAAAAGCAATACTGATCATCGCGGCGGCCGCCGCCGCGAACATCGTCGCGGCGGACGCCGCGCCGTCCTCCGCCGCAAACGGAGGACGGCTGAGAATCGTCGCGACCACGTTCCCCGTATACGACTGGACGCGCGAGGTGCTTGGCGACAGGCTCGCCGAAACCGACCTCGTGCTGCTCCAGCGAAGCGGAACAGACCTCCACAGCTATTCGCCGTCCGCCGCCGACCTGCGGAAGATCGCCACGTGCGACCTCTTCGTGTTCGTCGGCGGGGAATCCGACAAATGGACGGATCGCGCCCTTGCCCAGCCGGGCAAAAAAAGCCGCCGGACGCTCAATCTCGTCAAGGCGCTCGGATCCGCCGCAAAGGATGAGAAGATAGTCGAAGGGATGGAACACGAACACCACCACGACGAGGAACACGGCCACGCCAAGAAGCACGACCACGACCATGACGAGGATCACGACGAGCACGAGGTGGACGAACACGTCTGGCTCTCGCTGCGCCACGCAGCGACGCTCGCGAAAGCCATCGCCGCGGAACTTGCCGCGCTCGATCCGGCCAACGCCGCCGCATACCGGGCCAACGCCGCCGCGTACCGCGCGAAGCTCGGCGCCCTCGACGGCGAATACGCCGCCGCCGTCGCCGCGGCGAAGCGCAAGACAATCCTCGTAGCCGACCGCTTCCCGTTCCGCTATCTCGCGGACGACTACGGTCTCAAATACTTCGCCGCGTTCTCCGGCTGCTCCGCCGAGAGCGAGGCCAGTTTCAAGACCGTCATCTTCCTCGCGAAGAAGGTCGACGAGCTTCAACTGCCGGCGATTCTCGTACTCGAAGGAACGCGGCACAAGATCGCCGAGACCGTGCGCCGCACCACGAAGAACCGCGACCAGCGCATCGTCACGCTCGACTCGCTCCAATCAGTCGGCGGCGGAGCGGCCGCGAAGACGCGCTACCTCGATGTAATGAGGAAAAACCTCGACGCGCTCAAATCCGCGCTCGACTAAAGGAACGTGCAATGGACAATCTCGTTGAATGCCGCGACCTGCGGCTCGGATATGGTTCCCATGCCATGCCGCCCTGCCCCGACTTCACGGTCGAAGCGGGTGACTACCTCTGCATAGTCGGGCCCAACGGTTCCGGCAAAAGCACGCTTCTAAAGGCGGTCGCGGGCCTCGTGAAACCACTTTCGGGTACGCTTTCGCTCGCGCCGGGGCTGTCCGGAGGCAGAATCGGATACGTGCCGCAGCAAGGTCCGCTTCAACGGGATTTCCCTGCATCCGTACGCGAAGTCGTGCAGTCCGGATGCCAGTCAACGCGCGGCTGGCGTCCGTTCTATTCTCGCGGCGAGAAACTACGCGCCCGCGACGCAATGGAGCGGCTCGGCATCGTGCCGCTCGCCGGGCGCTGCTACCGCGAACTTTCTGGAGGACAACGTCAGCGCGCGCTGCTCGGCCGCGCCATGTGCGGCGGATGCCGCCTTCTCCTGCTCGACGAGCCGACCACAGGCCTCGACCCGGAGGCGACGGCGGATTTCTACACGCTCATGCGCGGATTGAACGAGGCCGGCATGACCGTCGCCATGGTGACTCACGATCGTTCCGGCGCGCTCGAGTCCGCCACGCACATGCTGACCCTCGGACCCGATGCGTCTTTTGAAAGGAGCGCGCGCCATGGATGAAACGACCTTCCTCGAATACCTCTCGTACCCGTTCGTGCAGAACGCGCTGGTCGCCGGAGTCATGATTTCGCTCTGCGCCGCGCTGCTCGGCGTCCCGCTCGTGCTGAGACGGCTTTCCTTCATCGGGGACGGCCTCTCGCACGTCGCGTTCGGCGCGATGGCGGTGGCCGGCGTCATGAACTTCTCCGACTCGATGGTTCTCAGCCTGCCCGTGACGGTGGCTGCGGCGCTGCTGCTGATGCGCGCCGGGCGCGGGGCGAATACCGGCGGGGACGCCATGCTTGCAATGCTTTCCGTCGGCGCGATGGCCGCAGGCTATCTGGTCATGAACCTGAACCCGTCCTCATCGAACGTGTCGGGCGACGTGTGCACGACGCTGTTCGGGTCCGTGTCGATCCTCACGCTGACGACGCTTGACATGTGGCTTTCCATCGGCTTGTCCGCAGCGGTGTGCGTCTTGTGGCTGCTGTCGTACCACCACGTGTTCGACATGACGTTCGACGAAGCCTACGCCCGGGCGTCGGGAGCGCGGGCCGGACTGTTCAACGCCGTGGCTGCGGCAGTAGTCGCCGTCGTGATCGTCATATCGATGCGCCTTGTCGGAACGCTTCTCGTCTCGTCGCTGCTCGTCGTCCCGGCGGTTGCGGCGATGCGCGTGGCGAAATCGTTCAAGGCGGTGTGTGCCGTGGCCGCCGCATTCACCGTGGTCTGTTCGCTCGCCGGAATATTGATCGCCGTCGTCGCCGGCACGCCCGTCGGCTCCACCATCGTCGGCGCGGACATCGTCGCCTTCTTGGCAATGGCCCTGATCGGGAGGATATTGAAATGAAACACTGCACGATGAAACTGGCATTGGCGGCCCTCGCAGCCGCCGCTTTCGCGCCGCTCGCGGCGCATTCCGCCGACGCGCCCGCGCAGCCCGCCGCGCCGCGCAAGATCAAGCTCGACCTGGCGAAGATGTCGAAAACGATACGCACTGCCTGGGCCGTCAAACTGCTCCAGAACCCGGAGGACTTCAAAGGCGACATAATACAGATCGTCGGCGATTTCTACGCCGACGAGCCGGAAGACGAGGGCGGCGAACGGCGCTACCTCTGCGCATTGAAGGACGCCGCCGGCTGCTGCACGCTCATCGACGTGGAGTTCCGTCCGCGAGAAAAACTATCCTGGCCGAAAGACTTCCCGGAGGAATTCACGCCGGTGACCGTAAACGGGCGCGTCGAAGTCGTCCGGGACGGCAAAGGCGACGCAATGCCCAGGCTAGCCGACGCGGTTATAGTGCGCCAGAAAAAATAAAGCGGCGCGTTGTCCTCGACGCGCCGCGCATTTGAAATAATTGGTTCGTGAATTTGGCAGAGCGTTGCAGAAGCCGCGCCATTACCACGGAAGAATCGTCATGGTGGAAAGACGGCGTCCCGCAGGCGCGTAGCTCCAGACGATCTTTTTATCCCGAGTCACCTCGAAGCCCGTCGCGCGGCTGCCGTCTTCGACGCCGTTGGCGTATGTGCCGACGACGAGGTTTCCGTTCTTGCGCTCGTATATGCCGCAAAGGTTGGCAAGCTTCAGTTCCGGCGCGTCGCCGCAAGAAAAGCTCCATGCGACCTTGTGGTCCGGCGTATACTCCGTTATCGCCCCAAGATGCGAAACGAGCGTATTTCCGTTCGCGCGGCGGAAGGCCTCGAAAGCGAGCGCGGGAGTGAACTGCTCCCAGAGCAATTTGCCGGAGGAATCGTACTCGCGCACGACGTTCGCGCCGGAGCAGCATACCAGATACGTGCCGGCGGCGGTTTTGCTCACCATGCGATAGTGGTGGTGGCGGTGGGGCGTCTTGCCGTCCTTCCCCTTCGGATCGCCCTTGAACCTGGCGACGGTTTCTTTCGTGTCGAGTTTCATCTCGGTTATGTAGTCCGTGGCGTTCTCCGCAACCACAATCGTTCCGCCGGAGGTGATGTCGAAACCGAACGTGCCGTCCCGCGGCGCGGGACTGCAGTAAAGTTCGGTCTTGCCCGTAGCGACGTCCGTGACCCAGATGTTGCCGTTCGACCAGTACACCTTGCCGCCGCGCCTGACTGCGCGATGGATGTTCCCGCAGCCATTTTTGCGCCACTTCACTTCGCCGTCCGGGGCAATACGCCACACGCTGCCGCCACCGCACGCCAGCAAGTCGCCTTCCGGACGTCCTTTCAGGCGCACACCTCCGATATCCATGCCGAATGCGGCGGCTGCCAGCGCCGCGACGGCGACCATGGGCGCAAATCTTGCAAGTTTCATCGTTTCTTCCTTTGCACGTAAATCAGACATCCGCAAGAAGCTCGCGGAGTTTCTGCTTGGCGCGGAACACGCGCACCTT
>JAFPNP010000346.1 GCA_017411125.1 Kiritimatiellia bacterium | reverse complement strand
GCCATCATTGCAAAAAACGTCTTTTTCATCAGTTGATTTCCTTTCTAGGATTCTAGACTTCTAGGATGCTAGACTTCTAGGATTCTCTCCTCACTCCGTCACCCCGAAGTAGATGAACTGGGCTTTGACGAGCGCGAGCTCGCCGGCGGACATCGTCAGGCGCAGCGAATCGCCCTTGCGGACGGGCACGGTCCATACGAAGCGGCGCATCGCCGAAGCGTTGCCGAGCTTTCCTTCCGGCGTCACCTCGGCGGCGACCGCGCCGCCGGCGTCGAGAAGCTCCAGCTTGAGCGTCGTGTTCGCCGGATCCGCACACCGGGCCTGCAGCTGGACGAAGCCGTCGTTCGCCGCCTTCCAGGAGCGCGTGGCCCTGCCGGAAAGCGTACCGGCCGCGGCCGCGTCCGCTCCGCCGCCGACCGTCATCTCCGCGAGGTTGGCGAACGCCTCGCTCTTGGCGGCGGGAAGCTGTCCGCCGAGCCAGTCGAGCGTTCCGCCGGCGACGTCGACGCGCTCGAGGTCGATCTCGCCGAAGCCCTTGAGCGCCCCGGCCGTGAACGAGGCGGCGCTGCGCGCGTTCAAGGAGTTTGTCACGGAAATGGAGCCTGCGGCGAGATTGCCGATCGAGACGGCGTCGCCGTAGAGCGGCAGATAGTCGTTGGAGGCGAGCAACTCCACCGATGAGGCCGTCAGCGCGTAAGGCGCCATCGTAACCGCGATCGGATCCGGCCCGAGGGCATCGACGCCGACCGCCGTCACATTGTGCGCCAGGCCGTCCGAGCCGTCCACGGGAACGGAAAGCCCGAATACGCCGTAGTCCGCCGTCTTGATGACCATGTTCGTCGCGGGCGCGTCGCCGTCGCTGTAGAAAACGGTCACGAATGCCGAAACCGTCTCGTTGGCCTTCGGCGTGCCGTCCGCATTGTAAAGGACGCCGTCAAGTTCCACCGTGACGGGAGCAGTGCCGACGGCCAGGCGGATCGCGCCGCGCGCAGGAGCCGTGCGCACCGCCTGAAGCTCGTCAAGGACGAACGGCATCTGCGCCTTGTCGGGGTGGCCTGCAAGCGTCACGCTCGTACCGTCGCGGCCGACCGCGCGGATGTTCTCGTAGCTTGGATCGTAGTAGATTTCCGCCGCATCCTCGTTGCCGGCGGCCTCGCCGCCGAGCGGCTGATAGACGACGTGCTTCACGCCCGCCACGATCTGCGCAAGGGGATTGCCGGACTGCGCGAACACCTTTACGGGTTCGGCGTTCATCGAGCACCAGTAGGTCTTGACCTCGCCAGAGCTCGCCGTCACGGCGTTGGCATCGGCAAATATGCAGTTGACGGCAGTGATTTTCGCATTGGAACTGCCGCTGTAGATCGAGCCCCCGGTCCTTGCAGCGTTGCCCGCGAACGTGCAGTTCAGCAGATCGATCTCGCCGCCGCCGTCCTCCAGGATGGCGCCGCCAAGGTCACCGGCGGTATTGCCGCTGAACGTGGTATTGACGAACAGCGCATAGCCGCCGTGTACATACACCGCGCCGCCATGATGGCTAACCTTGTTGCCGCTGAATGTCGATGACGACACGAGCAGCGACGAGCCGTTGTCATAGACGAAAATCGCGCCGCCGTTGTAGGAATCGGTCTTTGCGTTGCCGGTGAATGCGCAGGCATCGACGGCGACGGCCGCCCCGCCCTGTACGCGAACTGCGCCTCCATGCCAGCCGTCGGAAACGCTGGCGCTTCCGATGTTCAAGTTCGCCAGCGAGAACACGCCACCGGCGTCGGACGCCGCGCCCTGGAAATTGAGCACGGGCGAATTCGCCCCGGCGACGATCTCGACGCCCATTTCGTTCGTCTCGAACGTGGCAAGGCCGTTTATCTCGAACGAGCGCGTGCCTGCGGGAATCGCGAGCGCCGATGAGAGGCGGATGACGCGATTGGACGCATCGAGCTTCTCGAAGGTGACGCGACGGCGTCCGTCGGGGCCGACAAGCTCGGGATTCGCGACAAGCGCGTTCACCGCATCGCGCAGGGTAATCGCCTCGTTGCCGTAGACGTCGAGCGCGCTCGACGCGTCGCCGGACGACGTCACCGCGAGGATGCTCGAATCGATCTCCCAGCGCGCGTAGAGCGTCAGGTTCTGCGTGTAGGGCGAAAGCATCTGCGTCGGCTTGTAGTCGGGGCCGTACACGCACGTGCCGCCCTCACCGGGAGTGGTCCAGAAACCGGCGAAGCGGTAGCCCGGACGCTTCACGCGCGGATTCACGCCGTTTACTTCAGCGTCGCCGATGGCCTGCATCTTGTTCGCGAACGGCTGCTGGAACGTGGTCGTCGCATTCGCGCCGTTCGCGTTCTTGAGCCCGAGGTCGAGCGTGACCGTGACGTTGAGGAAGTTGTTCTGCGGGAGGTTGTCGACGCTGCCACTGGCGCGGAAGGGCGACATGGAGAGCCCGACGGAAGGAAGCACGTAGAGCGTACCCTCGCCGCCCTTGACAAAGCCCTCGCTGCCGTTGCCGCCGTTGCCGGCCGCCGATTCCTGCAAATCGGCCTCGTAGTTCTTGTGTTTTCTTCCGGCCTGACCGTCAGACTTCGTGCCGCCGCCGCTCGCGGAGCCGTCTGGATTCTTCGCGCCGCCGCCGTTGCCGCCCCTGCCGCCGCGGATTGCGCCGGTGTCCATATTCCCGTCTGCATCGAGGAGGTTGAGGTTGCCCCTGTCATCCCAGTCATCGACCTTGAGGAAGGAACCAGAACCGCCGGAACCGCCGCCGCCGCCACCAACGCCGACGCCACCGATGGCGGAAGCCGCACCGCCGCCGCCGCCCGCACCACCGGGGCCG
>JAFPNP010000345.1 GCA_017411125.1 Kiritimatiellia bacterium | reverse complement strand
GCTGCATGGAGCCGGTCGGGATGTTGAACGGCTCGTAGAAATAGGCGCGGAACGCCATGGCGACCGAAATCGACACCACCAGCACGTCGAGCCACTCCCGGCCCGCCTGGAAACTCTTCGGCGGATCGAGCGTTCCCAGCAGCTCGGCGCACTTCTCCCCGTCGCGTGACGCTATGGCCATGCGCAGTTCGCCTATTCTGCCGTCCGTCCCCGCGAACTCGGGCAGATCCTCGTGGGCGTAGACGAACTCCCGCGCGGCTCTCAGAACCGCTTTCAGTCTTTTTTTCTCTCTTGCTGCTTTCGTAAACGGCATTGCGAACATCGTAATCACTTCCTTTTTGACAAGGTGCTGCAGGTCAATCCCGCACCGCAAACACGCAAACGATGGTGTAGTTGTCCGGCGCGCCGCAAGCCACGACTTTTTCCGTCACTGCGGCAACCGCCTGCGCCGGCGTCTTGGCGCGTCCCATAAGCGCCGCGACCTGTTCGTCGTTCAGCACGTCATGCACCCCGTCCGTGCAGAGAAGATAGCGGTCGCCAGGATGGATGTCTATCTTCCGCCACTCTGCGCGCACCTTGAATCCTATTCCGACGGCGCGGGTGAGGACGTGTGCAAGCGGGTTGCGTCTGCTCTGGAGCGACTTGGCCTGCGACTGGTTGGCAAAGGCGCTCCCCAGCTCGTTGCCCACGGTGTGGTCGCGCGTGAGGAGCGTCCCCTTCCCCTTGCGCCAGCGATAGATGCGGCTGTCGCCGACGTGCGCTACCGCCGCGCGCGACGGCTTGCCGGGATCGGCCATCAAAACGACCGCCGTGGATCCCATGGACTTGAACTCGTTCGCCGCCGCATATTCGCGTATCCTGGCGTTCGCCGCCTGCAGAGCCTCGTCTGCAAGGCCGACGCGCAGTCCAGACGCGGAACCCTCCGGCACGTCGAACCGGTTCTTCAACTCCTCGCATATCCACTCGCTTGCGAAGGCGCCGCCCTGCCCGCCTCCCATGCCGTCCGCGACGGCGAAAATGCACGACTGGCGATTGACAAAGAACGAATCCTGATTGTCCGACCTCGAAAGACCGCGGTCGGTCACCGTCGCCAACTCGAAATGCATCGGTCCGTCGGCGGCATCCGCACCTCCAAACAACGACTTCAACCTGTCAAGAAAACTGCTCATGCGGCTCCTTCTTTCTTCAAAACCCGCTCCACCACCGACTCTACGGCGCCGTCCGCAAGGCGCGTAGTCACGCGTGCGCCGGCCGCAAGCCCTTTGATTCCGCGCACGACGCGCCCAGACCCGTCCAGCGTGATGGAATATCCGCGCTCGAGCACGCCATACGGCGAAAGATGGCGCAGCCCGGCAGTGCAGACGCCCAGCCGGCTTTCCGCCCGCTGGAGCGCGGACTTCATGGCCGGAACCAGCCGCAGGCCCGCCGACTGGAGACGGCGTTCGTGGCGGGACGCCAGCCCCTGCAAATGCGCCCCAAGGCGGAACGAAAGGTCGTCCACGCGCTGCACCAGCGTTTCATGCATCTGCCGCGGAGCTTTTTCCACGCGTACCGCGAGATCGCGTACCCGCGCCTCGAGATCGGCCTTGACAGGAACGGCGCGTTCGGCGGCGATGGACGGCGTTCCGGCGCGGAGATCGGCGACGTAGTCGCAAAGCGTCACGTCAGACTCGTGCCCCACGGCGCTTATCACAGGCACCTTCGCCGACGCCACAGCGCGCACGACCTGCTCCTCGTTGAAAGTCCATAGGTCGTCCGCCGATCCGCCTCCGCGGCCGACGATCATGATGTCCGGCACCCACGCGCTCGTGTTGAAAAACTCTATCCCGCCGACGATCTCCGCCGCAGCCCCTTCGCCCTGGACCTTCACCGGGAAAAGGCGTATCTCCACATTGGGGAAGCGGCGCGTGATGACATTGCACATGTCGTGTATGACCGCGCCCGAAGGAGACGTGACGATGGCGATGCGACGCGGGAGAAACGGGAGGCGCCTGCGCAGTTCAGGATGGTCGAGCTTGTTCAGTCCCTCGGCCTCGAGCTTGGCCTTGAGCGCGTTGAACGCGGCCATCCTGTCGCCCTGGCCCGCAATGCGCAGACGCCGCACCTTGAAGGAGTACTGCCCCCTCGACATGTTGAGGTCCAGCTCCCCTTCTACCTGCACCTTCAGGCCGTTTGCCGCGTTCTCGCCGTTCCTGAGCGCGGCGCGGAACGCTTCGTCGCAGTGCGGAAGGCAGAAAGAAAAAAGGACGCACGAAATCGCCGCGTCGGCGTCCTTCAGCGTAAAATAGCGATGCCCGGAACTGTATATCTTGTTGCCGGAGATTTCGCCCTCGATCCACGTTCCGGCCAGCTTCTCGTTGTTGGCAAGGAGGTTTTTGCGGATGGACCGGGTGAGCGCCGTGACGGAGAATATCCGTCCCGGCGGCGTCTTGCCATCTGCGGCATCCGTCATCCGCGAGCCTCCAGCGGCTCGTAGGGACGCACGCCCTTGTAGACAGGCTTGTAGGCGGGGCGGATTATCGGGCCGGCGTTCGTCAGTTCCTCCATCCTGTGCGCGCACCAGCCGACGACGCGCCCGACGGCGAAGAGCGGCGTGTAGAGATCCTGCGGGATGCCGAGCATGTCGTAGACGAATCCACTGTAGAGGTCCACGTTGGCGCAGACGTCGCGCGCGCCAGGATGCACCTTCTGTATCACGCCCGGCCCGAGCGTCTCTATCGCCTCGTAGAGGGCGAACTCGTCGAGCCGCCCGTTCGCCTCGGCAAGCTGCCTGGCCTTCTCCTTAAGCAGCACGGCGCGTGGGTCGGAAATGGTGTAGACGGCGTGGCCGAGGCCGTAGACGAGGCCGGTGCCGTCGCCGGCCTCGCGGCGGACGATCTTCGCGATGTAGTCCGCCACTTCGCCGGAGTCCGTCCACTTGCGCACGTTGCGCTTCATCTCCGCCATCTGCCGCATGGTGCGCAGGTTCGCGCCGCCGTGGCGGCTGCCCTTGAGCGAGAGCGTGGCGGCGGCGACGGTGGAGTACATGTCGGAGAACGAAGACGTGACGACGTGCGTGACGAAGCTTGAGTTGTTGCCGCCTCCGTGCTCCGCGTGCAGTATCAGCGCAAGGTCCAGCGTCTCCGCCTCCAGCCTGGTGTAGCGGCCGTCCTCGCGTATCAGGGTGAGGATGTTCTCCGCCGTGCCGTGCGTCGGATCGGGGTAGCGGAGCATGAGCGACCTTCCGAGGTGGTAGTGCGCCTTCGCCTGGTAGGCGTATGCCGCAATGGTCGGAAAGCCGCCGATGAGCTCCACCGCCTGGCGGAGGTTGGTCTCAATGTCGAGCAGGTCGGGAGTGCTGTCGTAGGTGTATGCCGTGAGCACGGCGCGGGCGATGGAGTTCATCAGGTCCATGCCCGGCGCGTGGATGATCGCGTTCTCCTTGAAGCCGTCGGGCAGACGGCGGTATTCGGCCAGAAGCGTCTCCCACTCCGCGAGCTGCGCGGCGGTGGGAAGCGATCCGAAGAGCAGCAGATAGGCGCATTCCTCGAACCCGAAACGCTTTTCACGCTCGCAGGCCCGCACGAGGTCCACGACGTCCACGCCGCGGTAGAAGAGCTGGCCCGGAACGGCCTGTTTCTCGCCCTCGGAAACGACGTAGCCATGCACGTTGCCGATGGTCGTGAGACCCACCAGCACGCCCGTGCCGTCTGAATTGCGCAACCCGCGCTTGACGCTGTACCTCTGGTACAACGCCGGGTCGATTGCATCTACCCGCCGCACATCGTCAGCGTGCGCCTTTAGCCAAACCGGATCGATCATCTTTCTTCAGCAACCCCCTTTGACGTTTTCTTCCGTTCCATGCCAATCAAACCTTGTATCCCTGCGGAGCGCCCTGCGTGGCCTTGTTGGAAGCCGGCACGCCCTTGGGTAGTTCGCGCCAGCCCCTGCCGGGCAACGCCCACTCGTTGTCGCCGATCGCGGGCATTTCCACGTCGCCCTTCTCGAAGTCGACCGCGCGCGGCAGACATTCCATGTTGTAGAAGCGGCTTTTCTCGTCCGTGAGGATCGACGCCATGGAAACGATCTGTCCCGTATAGCAGGAGATGCGGCCGATGATCGCGCAGGCGGTGGACATGGCGACCTGCTCGCCCTCGTTGAAGTACGGGCCGGTCTTCATGATGGAGCGCAACAGGTCCCAGTGCTCGACCGTAGTGGGCGCGCCGTCCTTGAAATCGCCCTTGAGTTCGAGTTTCTTGTTGGAGCCGAGCATGCGCACAGCGTGTCCGGCGGAGATCACGGAGTCCTTGGTACGGAACACCTCGCCCACGCCGCCGCCCGAGCAGCCGTCGATCTGGCGGCACATGGAATGGATGTGTACGCCCTCGCCATAGTCGAAGTCGATGCTGAAGAAGTCGTACTGGTTGCCGGAGATGCGGCGCATGCGCGCGCCAAACCCGAGCGCGCTCTTCGGGAAGCGTCCGATGTACCAGTTCGCGATGTCGATGTTGTGGACGTGCTGCTCGCAGATGTGGTCGCCGGAAAGCTCGGTGAAGTTGAGCCAGTTGTTGCAGAGATACTCCGCGTTGCTCATGCCGGCCGCGCGCGGACGCACCCACGGCACCGCGCTGTTCCAATAGACATTGCCACCGATGATCGGACTCACGATGCCCTTCTGGAGAGCGTCCGCGATCAGACGATAGGCGCGCGAGTGGCGGCGCTGGGTACCGGCCACGATCGTGAGCCCCTTCTCGCGAGCGAGCTTCGAGGCGGCGATCATGAGACGCACGCCGGGGCCGTCCACGGCCACGCCCTTCTCGGCGAATACGTGCTTGCCGGTCTGCACCGCCGCCATCGTGTGTACTGGACGGAACGCGAGGGGCGTGGTGAGGATCACGATGTCCGCGTCGCTCGCCATCACCTGCTTGTAGCCGCACGCGCCGCCGAAAGCGAACTTCTCGTCGAAGCCGTACTTCTTCGCCACGGCCTTCGCCTTGCCGATGAAGAAGTCCGCCGCCGCGACGACCTTGATT
>JAFPNP010000344.1 GCA_017411125.1 Kiritimatiellia bacterium | reverse complement strand
TCGACCATCGCCATGCGCACCGCTTTTTCGCGGGATGCGGCTGCCTCCTGCATGTAGCGGCGCAGTTCGCGCGGCGAATCGGCCTCTTCGATGCGCTCGATCAGCCTCCGGTCGCGCTTGTCCATACTGTCACGCCCGTCGTCGCGGCGGATGATATGGCGCATTGTCCTAGACGTGCCGCCGCGGGACGGCTTCTGCGCGGTTTTGGGAGCTTTCTGCCCTTGCTGCTGCACGTGCCGGGCGTTGCCTGCGGGACGCGCCGGAGAGTGTCCATCCCGTTGCGGCGCGGCTTGGATTGCGACTGCGGCGATTCCCGCCGCGATGGCCATTGCGAGTTTCCTCATCTTTTCGTCCCTTTCCTTTTAGTCTATAGTCAGAGCGTCTGCGGAGGCGTCGAAGAACGCGAGGTACGCGCGTTTCGTGTTGTAGCAGTCTTCGGCGGATGCCAGTTCCCACGGTGCGTGCATGTTGAGCAGCGGCGTTCCGAAATCGATCACGTCCATGCCGAACCGCGCCATGAACTTCGCGATCGTTCCGCCGCCGCCTTTTTCGGCGCGTCCTAGCTCGCCCATCTGCCAAGGCACTTTCGCGTCGTCGAGGACGCGGCGGACGGCGGCTATGAACTCGGCGCGGGCGTCGCTCGCCCCGCTCTTCGTCGCCGGACCGGTGTATTTTATAGCGCAGGGACCCTTGCCTAGATGCGCTTCGTTGCCGATGGAGTCCGAATCCGGGAAATGAGGGTCGCTCGCCGCGCACACGTCAGCGCTGAGCATCTGCGACACTTCCAGCGCACGGCGCACGTCGATGTCGCGGGCGTTGCCGCCGTCGCGGTAGATAAGCTCGGCGACGGTGTTCTCGAAGAACGAGCTGTCCATGCCGCTCGCCCCGACGCTGCCGATTTCCTCTTTGTCGCACAGCACTACGGCGCATGTGCGGGCCGGCGCCCCCTTTGCGCTCGCTACGTCCAAAAGGGCGGAAAGCCCGGCGTATGCGCACACGCGGTCGTCGTGCCCGTAGGCCGCCACGAGCGCGCGGTCGAGACCGACGTCGCGGGGGCCGCCGGCCGGAACGATTTCAAGTTCCGCGCTCAAGAGATCGTCCTTTTCCACGCCATATCGCTTTTTGAGGATATCCTCCACTTTGCCGAGGCCTGCGATCACGTCCAGATCTTCTGCGGCGACAGCATCCTTGACCTTTTTCTCCTGCTGGTCTTTGCCGAAATGCGGGAGAATGTCGGAGATCATAAACACCGGATCGCCCGGAGCATCGCCTATCGCAATCTCCACCTTGGTTCCGTCCTTCTTCACGACGGTGCCGTAAAGCGCGAGCGGAAGCACGAGCCACTGGAATTTCTTGATTCCGCCGTAGATGTGCGTATCGAAGTATGCGATGCCGCCTTTCTCGTAAAGAGGCTTCGGCTTGAGATCGAGCCGCGGCGCATCGGTGTGGCCGCCCACGACGCGCAGCCCGGCGGACGTCCCGTTGCGTCCGACCACTGCGGCGAACAGCGTCTTGCCGTGGTATCCGCGATAGACTTTGTCGCCGGCCTTCAGCCGGCTGGCGTTTTTCAGGTTGCGGAATCCCGCCTTTTCCAACAGTTCGACGGCTGCGGCGTACGCGCGCCGTTCCGTCTTCGCCTTGGCGAGAAACTCCTTGTAGCTTTCAATGTATTTTTTCGCTTCTTTGTCCATGGCACATATTATACCACGTTCCTGCATTTTGTGCGGGCAAATATGTTGGGGTGGAAACGGTTTGCGGTTTTTCGATTGCTCTCGCGAAGCGCTGGGAATTGTGGTACAATACGGGCGTTTTCCGAGAGGCATTATCATGAAATTGACATTTTCGGTTCCGTTCATTGTCGGCGCTGCGGCGCCTGACGACGGACGGCTTGCCGAAAAGCCGCTCGCGCCCGCATTGATCCTGCGGCAGGAAACCGATGCGATTGGATATTGGTAGTGATAGAATCAAAGGACTGAATTCATGATAGACGACAAGTTGTTTGCGATGTTTTTCAACGCAAGCCCCCGCAAGGACTGGAATACCGCAAAGATGCTTGATGCGGCGAAAGCGGGAGCGGAGGAGGCGGGGGCCGTAGCGGAACTCGTCAACCTCTACGATTTTGCGTTCCCCGGCTGCAAAAGCTGCTTCGCCTGCAAGCTCAAGAACGCAAGGACCGACGGCGTGTGCGCCATCCGCGACGCGCTGCGTCCCGTGCTCGAACGCGCTCGCAGGGCGGACGTGCTTGTTCTCGGTTCGCCGATATATTTCAGTTATCCGACCGGCGTATATCGTGCTTTTCTTGAACGTCTCGCGTTCCCGGTCTACAGTTACCACTACGAGAACGGAAAGCCGCTCGTCTGCCGCGACAAGGTGATCGAGACGGCCAACATCTTCACGATGAATTGTCCCGAAGACATGATGAAGGAAATCGGCTATCCTACGCTTCTCGAGTCGAATACGCAGACGCTGGAGGTTGTTTTTGGCGCGTCGGAAACGCTCTACGCCTGCAATACATACCAGTTTGCCGATTACTCGCGCTACGATATGACGTTATTCACTGAAGAAGAGAAGCGCGCGCACCGCGACGCGCATTTCCCGGCCGATCTCACCGCCGCCCGGGCGCTAGGCAAGCGCCTTGTGGGAAAGGCGCAGACGCATATCGCCAGCATTTAGGGCCATTTCGACTACTTGCCAAGCATCCAGTAGACGTTGTAGCGGCGGAAGTGCAGGTCGCACATCGGCATAAGGAGCGTGTCGCCGCCTTTAAGGTGAAACGCTGCCGCTCCGCCCGTCGTCCGCTCCAGGCAGCACGACGGATCTTGCGCCGCCGCAGCCGGGACGACCGGCATTTTTTCGACGGGACTGAACCGCCAGGTATGGCGCGTGGTGTCCGCCGGATTCGCGATGTAGTCCCGCGGACTCCGCCCGGCGGTGCCGTAGTCCGCCGCCAGCAAGAGCGGCCCGTAGAAGAACGCCACGTACCTGTCCGATCCCGGAAGAGGCTTCGCCCAAAGCGACATCGGGAAGTCGATGTCGATGCAATCGCCCGCCTTCCACTTTCGCGCGATCGGGACGTAGGATGCGCCAGCGCCGGGGAGCCGGACGCTCTGTCCGTCAACGTACACCGCAAATCCATCCTTCGCCCACGCCGGGCGGCGCACCAGAACCGTGAATTTCGGGTTCGCGCCTGCCGCCTCGACCCTGATGCGCGCGCTTTCGCCATACGGAAACGCCGTTTCTTGGCGCAGCCTTACGCCTCGCTCCGCCCAGTCGAGCGTCGATGGCGCGAAAAGGTTCACGCGAACCGATCCGCCGTCCGCCGAACGTGTGTAGACCATCTGCGCGTATTTGCCGGGCGCCTCGAAGCCCGTGCCGGTGCAGCACCACATGGAATCGAACTCGTGCGAATACGACCGCGAGGCTCCGGGCCAAAGCGGCGTGATGTACGCGGTGCGTCCGAGGACAGGCTCGTGCGTGGAAAGAAGGTGGTTGAACAGGACGCATTCGTAGTAGTCCATCTTGTCCGCATCCGGCTCCGTTTCGAAAAGGGCTTCGGTGAGGCGTAGCATGTTCACGGAGTTGCACGATTCCGGCCCGTCCTTGAGTTTGCCTTTGTAGAGTTTCTCCTCGAACTCGTTTTTCGGAAACCAGTGTTCGTGGTGGGCGTTGGCGCCGTTCGCCCAGGTGTGGTCCTGCACGATCGCGTCCCATGCATTGACTGCCGCGCGGTGCAGGGCCGCGTCGCCCGTCATGCGCGAAATGCGTTCCGCCGACGTGAACTTCGGTATCGTGAGGTTTCCGTGCCGGTAGACGAGATCGTCCTTCTTGCCGGCGGCGAGAGCGTCGATCGGCTCCCGATGCAGAAGCCGCTCCGCCCAGCGGCGATATTTGGCATCGCCAGTCGCCGCGAAAGCGTAGACGAACGTTTCCGGGATGGAGCCCTGCTCGCAGACCAGCATCCGCTGCAGCGCCGCATCGTCCAGTTTGTCGACCACGTTCGCGCCGAGCCAGTCCGAAAAGCGGAGCAGCACCTTCCATGCCTTGTCGCTTCCGGTGGCGATGCGTATGCGCCAGAGGCCGAGAAGTATTTTATTCGCCACATAGACCGGCGCGAAGCAGCCGTTTATGTGCCCGCAAGTGCCGCGCCGGTCGTAGAGGTAGAGGCGGATGTCGCCGGAGACGATCTCGGAGAACACCTTGCGTCCGTTGCGCGTCGGGAGAAGATAGCCGTCGCCATGGGCGTTCTGCACCTCATCCAGCTCGTCTACGATGTAGAGGAGGCGGCGCTTGAGTTCCTCGTCGCCCGTCGCCTCCACGGTCATTGCGGCGCCGGACATGTAAAACCCCAGAATGTGCCCCGGAAGATCCAGCGGATATTTCCCTCGTCTCGAATTCTCCCATCCGCCGTAAGACGGCGCTTTCGGCTTCAGTCCGGCTTCGCTGCGAAAGCGGCTCAGCAGCCTGTCGGGATCGAGGCGCAAGAGATAGCGGCGGTTCTGCTCCTGCTGCCATTTGAGCGGTCCGCCGTCCAACCGAACGGCCGAAAGCGGAAACAGCGCCTCGGCGGGAGAGACGCGCCCGTGCGCGTCCGAAAATCCTGCGGTTGCGCAGAAGCACGAACCTCCCACCAACGCCGCGACTGCCGCAATTGCCATTCTTCTAGATATCGACCTTATCGCTTTCATGATTTCTCCCAACGGAAATTATACCAAAAACTCATGTCTTCAGGGAGCATTCCGTACCGTCGCAGCCGAATAATAAATTTCGACGCCGGTTTGGGGGAAATGGGCGTTGCCATCTGGTACGGAATAGTGTATACTACCCGCGTTGCCTTTGAGGGGCATTGTGTTTGCACAGGCGCGCGCCTTGAAGCACTTCTCTTCGGCAACGTTGTTTTATTTGTACTTAGCGGAATTGCAGACAAAATGAGAACATTCAACGATCCAAACAAACTTCAACGCTGGGCGCTCGCGCAGCGTCTGGCAGGACGCAAAATCGCCCTCGTTCCTACGATGGGCGCACTTCACGAAGGCCATTTGTCCCTTATTGCCGCCGCAAAGCGGAAAGGCGCGGATGAAATAGTGGTTAGCGTTTTCGTCAATCCGACGCAGTTCGGCCCGAAAGAAGACTATGCGCAGTATCCGCGCGACCACCGGGCGGACGCGGCGAAATGCCGTGCGGCGGGCGCGACCGCGATATTCTTCCCGACGCCCGAAAACATGTACGCTCCAGACCACAGCGTGTGGATGGTCGAGGACGGCGCGCTTTCCGGATCGCTGTGCGGAGCGCGGCGTCCAGGCCATTTCCGCGGGGTTTGCACGGTGGTTGCGAAGCTCTTCAACATCGTCCATCCGAACTTCGCGGTGTTCGGACAGAAGGACTACCAGCAGCAGACGATCATACGGCGCATGGTGCGCGACATGAACTTCGACCTGAAAATCGTGGTCGCGCCCATCGTGCGCGAACCTTCCGGCCTTGCCTTGAGCTCGCGCAACGCATATCTGTCCGGCGCGGAAAAAGAAAGCGCGCTTGCGCTTTCGCGGGCCCTGAAGAAACTGAAAGCTTGCGCGAAAAACGGGCCGCGTCCGTGGAAGGCCGTCAAGGAAGAAACGTGGGACGAACTTGGCAAGGCGGGGCTGCGCGTCGATTACGTGGAGGCGGTGGACGCAGACACCCTTGCGCCCGTCGCGACGCTTGAAAAAGGCGTGGCGGTGCTTCTGGCCGCATACGCCGGCAAGACGCGCCTCATCGACAACGCCGTGATGTGACGTGACGCCGTGATCGACCTTTCCACCGGCGAATGGAAGGAGGCTCTGCGCCTCGTGCAGGCCGCGTTCGACGCTCCGGGCGACGACGCGGCGCGCGCTGCCGCGTTCGACTTCCTTCGCACGGCACGGTCCAAGCGCCTGATTGGTCTCGCCCACCTTCTGCAGCCCGGCGCCACGCTGCGTTCCATGCAGGCTGCGCTAGTGCCGCTGGAGCGCGTGGACAAGCGGGCGAAGGTGACGGACTCCGAAATGGGGATCCGCACGGCCGACGCTCCCGCCGGCCGCGCCGACCGGGCGGCGTTCACGGTCGTCGCGGACAACGTGCGCAGCGCGTTCAATTCCGGCGGAATTTTCCGCACGGCGGACTTCTTCGGCGCGGACAGGCTGATTTTGTGCGGCTACACTCCCGGTCCCGAAAGCGCGCAGGTGAAAAAGACCGCGCTTGGCGCCGACGAGACGACGCCGTGGGAGCGGGCGGGCGACGTGCGCGACGCGATCGACCGCCTCCGCGCGGAGGGGCGGCGCATCTACGCGCTCGAAACGGCGGACGGCGCGACGGACGTGTCCCGGCTGTCGCCCGCGTGGCCTTGCGCCTTGCTGCTCGGCAACGAGCGCTTCGGCCTAGACCCGGACGTGGTGGCGATGGCGGACGAGGTGGTGGAGATTCCGTCGCACGGCATGAAGAATTCCTTGAACGTCGTCAGCGCGTTCGCGGTGGCCGCCGCTTTCTTCCGCAGGTCCCGCTAGCCGGATTTGCGCGACAGCGGCAGGAAAAGGCGTTGCTATCTGATGCAGAATAGTGTATACTGCCTGCGTCGTTTTTGAGGGAACACGTCAGAACAAAAAAAGTCAAACAAACATCAAAGTGAAAGTCATGCAACAACCCGTATATTCTGCTCTTGGCGTTTGCGTCGCCGTTCGCCTTTGCTTGTTTGGCCGAATCGGTGCCGGCGGAACTGTCCGGGCAAAACTCGACGGCAGTCCTTGCGGAATCGTCCCTCCGTCCGCGCACATGGCGTCCGTCAAGCTTGCGAAATAGGTTGAAATGCATAGATTCCACGGGGACAGCCCCCGGTCATCCATCAAGGATAAAGGAAGAAGTCCGTGAGAGTTCCGAAAGACAAGTATCCGTCCCGCAATCTGACAGCTCATGCCGTTGCCGCGATTGGTGCGGCAATCATGGTTGCAGCGCCGTTTTGCGCCGAAGCTGCGCCGCGCTGGAGCGTAGAGAAGGCAAAGGCGTGGGGCGAAGCGAACCCTTGGTGGTGCGGCGTCAACTACATCCCCGCTAATGCGATCAACTACACGGCCATGTGGGACAAGACCGGTTTCTCGCCCGACGTCATACGCCGGGAGCTGCGGCTGATGACGGAACTTGGCATGAACTGCGTTCGTTTCGTGATGCAGTACAAGGTCTACGAGGACGATCCGGAGTATTTCGCCGCGACGCTGGAGAAATTCCTTTCGCTGTGCGACGAGGCCGGGGTCAAGGCTATGCCGATCTTCTTCGACGACTGCGCGTTCGGCGTGAACACGGATCCTGTCGTCGGACGCCAGCCGGAGCCGCTGGAGGGGTGGTACGCCTGGGCGTGGAGTCCGTCGCCCGGACACACCATGGTCATCGACGAACGCGAACATCCTAAACTTGAAAAATACGTGAAGGACGTGATTTCGCGTTTCAAGGACGACAAGCGCATCTTCCTCTGGGACCTCTACAACGAGCCTTCCAACAGCAAACTCGGCTTCCGCTCCTGCCCGCTTCTCAAGAAGACGTTCGCCTGGGCGCGCGAGGTCAATCCGTCGCAGCCGATCTCGTCGGGAATATGGAACAACAACAAGACCTTGAACGCGATTCTCCTTGAGAATAGCGACGTCGTGACATTTCACTGCTATGCGAACCGGGAGAATACGGCGAAGAGAATAAAGGAAATAGTGAAAATGGCCGGCGGGCGTCCGGTCGTCTGTACAGAATGGATGAATCGCACCGTCGGATCGACCGTAAAGGACTGCCTCGGCCTTTTCAAGGAGGCGAACGTCGGCTGTCTTGCGTGGGGACTTGTGAACGGCAAGACGCAGACGCATCTCCGCTGGGGCCATCGCCCGGAGAACCTGCCATACAAGGGACCTTGGCAGCACGATTTCTACCGCGGAGATTTCACGCCATACGACGCGGAGGAGTTGGCGACGATTCGTGCCGCCGTCGCCGGCGCGGCGTTCGCGCCGTCGCGTCCGTCCAATCCGCTGTTCGAGGGCTGGTATGCGGATCCGCAGATTAGGAAGTACGGAAACGAGTACTGGGTGTTCCCGACGGCGTCGGACAGGTTCCGCAACCAGACGTTCTTAGACGCCTTCTCGTCCCGCGACCTGAAGACCTGGGTGAAACACGAGCGTATCCTGACGACGAACGAGGTCAGGTGGGCGCGGGGCGCGATGTGGGCGCCCGACGCGCACGAGGTTGGCGGCAAGTACTACCTCTTCTTCAGCGCGAACGACGCCTATCCTGTCGGAGGGAAGCGCAAGGATGGCGAGCCGCAGAAGGAACCGGGGCTTGAGAAGTACGGCGGAATCGGCGTGGCCGTGGCCGATCGTCCCGAAGGTCCGTACCGCGATTTCATCGGCAAGCCGCTAGTCGACCGCTTTTGGAATAGAGCGCAGCCGATCGACCAGTATGTCTTCGAGTACAAGGGCGAATGGTACATGCTCTACGGCGGGTGGGGGCGCTGCAACCTCGTCAAGCTCGCAAAGGATTTCAAGTCGCTTGTTCCGTTCGAGGACGGCGCGATGTGGCGGGACATGACGCCGAAAAACTACGTCGAAGGTTCGGTGATGTTTGAACGAAAGGGGAAGTGGTATTTCATGTATTCCAGCGGCAGTTGGACGCGTGACGACTACTGCGTCAACTACAGCGTCGGCGACACTCCGTTCGGGCCGTTCGAGTTCAAGGGCAGAGTGCTAGGCATACAAAGGCCGCTTGCGACAGGTGCAGGGCATCATTCCGTCGTCTGCGTTCCCGGCACGGACGAGTGGTACATCTGCTACCATCGCCGTCCGATTCCGAGCAAGGGCCCGCACCACCGCGTCGTCTGCATCGACCGCATGGAGTTCGGACCTGGCGGCGAGATACTCCCTGTCGTAATGACGGAATAACGCATCCTGCCAGTCGTAATTTCAAACTAGACGCGTCCGGTAGTCTCCTTGGCGTCGCAGCTTTGTTTCGGCAGCTAGTTCACGGCGCGGAAGGGGGGCGCTTCACTTTATACGGGCAGCGGCAAATGCCTTAGGGGATATAATCACAAACACCCCACTTTATGCACACAAACACCCCACTTTGTGCGCATAAACACCCCACTTTGTGTTTATATCCCTATAGGGAAAGCGCGGCATCCCTTCCCTATAGGGAAAGCGTGGCATCCCTTTGTCGCGACGGCATTCTCCCCTTGGAAAACGCGTCTTTATCCTCTTTCGCTTGGGAAAGGACGACGCCTGTTTGCCTGCTGTGCATAAATCCAACGGCTTGCCCCGCAGCGAAAAAATCGTAATTTTCGCGATTTACCCCCTTGTCAGGCCGAAAGAAAAATGATATACTTATCACTTCACCGCCGAAACAGTTAACAAAGTGGTTGCTTACCACACTTCATTCGCGGTGAAACGGTAGTTTCAATCGTCCAAGCGACAACAACAACTTGTATTGAAAGGTAAGCAAATGAAAGCCGAACGCAAGGTATTCGGGCGTCTGCAGAACGTGTACGCCCCGCCAGACCTGATCGAGATCCAGACGAAGTCCTACAACGCCTTCCTGCAGGAAAACGTCCCGCCCGCGAAGCGCGAGGAAAAAGGCCTCCAGGCCGTGTTCCACGAGATATTCCCCATCGAGTCCTACGACGGCCGCTACGTGCTCGACTTCGTGAAATACGAATTCCAGGCGCCGAAGTGGACGTACCAGGAGGCTCTTTACGAGGGCGAGACGTATTCCAAGCCGCTGTACGCGACGTTCCGCCTGAAGGACGGCGAGGACGTACACGAAGAGGAAGTGTTCCTCGGCGAGATTCCCGTTATGACGGAAGACGGCGCGTTCGTCATTCACGGCGCGGAGCGCGTGATCGTGAGCCAGCTGCACCGCAGCCCCGGCATCTCCACCGAACGCCAGCCGCATGCGAACGGGCAGTCCCTGCTTTCCGTGCGCATAATCCCGGACCGCGGCAGCTGGATCGAGATAATGTTCGACACGAACGACGTCATGTGGTGCTTCATGGACCAGCGCCGCCGCCGCCGGAAGTTCTTCGCGACCACGCTTCTCAGGGCACTCGGATACGGCTCCGACGAATCCATCCTCAAACTGTTCTACGACTTCAAGACGCTTGAGACAGGCACGAAGTGGAAGGATGCCGACCTCCGTCTTCTCGTGATGAAGGACGACAAGGTGGATGCGGATTCCAACGCCGTCATCGCCCGCCGCTACGACCCCTGCACCCCGGCGATGATGGAGCAGCTCGCCGCCGCCGGCATCCGCACCGTAGAAGTGGTGGACGTCGCCGTAGACAACGGAACGCTCATCAAGACCCTCCGCGAAGACGCCAAAATCGGCATCCACAACGAAGAGGACGCCCTCAAGGACATCTACAAGCGCATGCGTCCGGGCGATCCGCCAACGGTAGTCAACGCCAAGCAGATGATGCACAGGCTCTTCTTCGAGCTGGCGCACTACGATCTTGGCTACGTCGGCCGCCACAAGATCAACAAGAAGCTCGGCCTCAGCGGGCAGATTCCCGAAGAGCTGCGCACGCTCCATGAGAGCGGCATGGAAGTGATCGAAGCGATCCGACTTCTTCTGCGCATCTTCATGGGCAAGGAGCAGGTGGACGACATCGACCATCTCGGCAACCGCCGCATCCGCACGACTGGCGAACTGCTGGAAAACCAGTGCCGCGTGGGTCTCGCCCGCACGGAACGCCTCATCCGCGAGCGCATGACGCTGCACGATTCGTCGAACCAGGGACCGCTCACGCCGCAGCGCCTCGTGAACTCCAAGACGTTCTCCGCGCACGTGCAGGATTTCTTCAGCCGATCGCAGCTCTCGCAGTTCATGGACCAGACGAATCCGCTGTCCGGCCTTGCGCACAAGCGCCGTCTTTCGGCCCTCGGCCCCGGCGGCCTCTCCCGCGAGCGCGCGGGCTTCGAGGTGCGCGACGTGCATCCGTCCCACTACGGGCGCATCTGCCCGATCGAGACGCCTGAAGGTCCGAACATCGGCCTTATCTCATCGCTTGGCCTCTACGCGCGCGTCAATCGTTTTGGATTCATAGAGACGCCGTACCGCGTGGTGAAGAACGGCAAGGTCTCCAATACCGTCGAGTACCTGCCCGCCGACGTCGAAGAGCAGTACGTGATCGCGCAGGCGAACGCTCCGCTCAACCCCGACCGCACGTTCGCCGAAGAAAAGGTGACGTGCCGCTACAGGACGGAGTTCTGCGAGAAGCCCGCGAAATCCGTCCAGTACATGGACGTGGCGCCGATGCAGGTGATTTCCATCGCTGCCGGCCTCATCCCGTTCCTCGAGCACGACGACGCCAACCGCGCGCTCATGGGCGCGAACATGATGCGTCAGGGCGTGCCGCTTCTCCAGAGCGAGCGCCCCTACGTGGGTACAGGCCTCGAAGGCGTGGCGGCGAAAGACTCGCGCGTCATCGTCTGCGCCGACCAGCCCGGCGTCGTGGCTTACGTCTGTTCCGAATTTATCATGGTGACGCCCGATGGCGAACTGGCTTCCGGGAAGGCGCAGTTCCAAGATAATCCCGAGAAGGGCATACGTCGCTACAATCTGCAGAAGTTCCGCCGTTGCAACGCCGGCACATGCTTCAACCAGAAGCCGATCGTGAAGCACGGGCAGAAGGTGCAGCCCGGCGACTGTCTGGCGGACGGTCCTGCGACCGACCAGGGCGAGCTTGCGCTTGGCAAGAACCTGCTCGTGGCGTTCATGAGCTGGCGCGGATACAACTTCGAAGACGCCATCCTCGTCAACGAGCGTCTCGTGCGCGAAGACGTGCTGACGTCTCTCCACATCGTCACGTTCGACTGCGGCGCGCGCGACACGAAGCTCGGCCCCGAGGAAATCACGCGCGACATTCCCAACGTGGGCGAGGACGCTCTCAAGAACCTCGGCCCCGACGGAATCATCCGCGTCGGCGCAGAGGTGAAGCCGGGCGACATCCTCGTGGGCAAGGTCACGCCGAAGGGCGAGACGGAACTATCCCCCGAGGAGAAGCTGCTGCGCGCGATCTTCGCCGAAAAGGCGGCGGACGTGCGCGACACGTCTCTCACAGTCCCGCCGGGAACGACCGGCGTGGTCATGGCCGTGAAGGTGTCCACGGCGCAGGACGTCGGCCGCGTGAGCGCGGGCGAGGACGGTGCCGAGAAGCCGTCGTCGAAGAAGGCGAAGGCGCAGCGCGAGGCAGAGAAGAAGCGGCAGCAGGCGCGCGCCAAGCTGGAAGCCGAGCTCACCACGGCGCTTTCCAACGTGCTTCTGGGCGACAAGGTGACACTCGACATCAGGGACGCCAACACGAACGAGATCATCGTTCCGCGGCAGCGCAAGATCACCAAGACGCTTCTCGGCAGGCTTGCAAAGGCGCACGACCACTACCAGATCGAGGACAGCCCTGTGGCGGACAGGATAGACGAGATCATCGCCCCGTTCCGCCCGCGTTTCGCCGAACTTTCCGATGCCGCCGCAGACGGGCTCGGCGGCGACTACGACGATCTGCCGAACGACGGCAGCGTGGTAAAGAGCGTGCGCGTGTATCTCGTGGACAAGAAGAACCTTTCGGTGGGCGACAAGATGGCCGGCCGCCACGGAAACAAAGGCTGCATTTCGCGCATTCTGCCGAGTTGCGACATGCCGTTCCTGCCGGACGGCACTCCCGTCGACATCGTGCTCAATCCGCTGGGCGTGCCTTCACGCATGAACCTCGGCCAGCTGTTCGAGACATATCTTGGTCTGGCTTGCCGCTTGTTGAATTTCCATGCCGCGACGCCGGTGTTCGACGGCGTGCAGGAGTACGAAATCGACGAGTGTCTGCGCAAGGCGCGCGCCCAGCAGGAGAAGGAAGAGGGCGACGCCGCGTGGATCTGCGAGGACGGCAAGACCGTGCTGTACGACGGCATGACGGGCGAACCGTTCGCACAGCGCGTCGTGGTAGGCGTGATCTACATGCTTAAGCTGCACCACCTCGTCACGGACAAGATGCACGCGCGAGCGATCGGTCCCTACTCCCTCGTCACGCAGCAGCCACTGGGCGGCAAGGCCCAGCTAGGCGGCCAGCGCATGGGCGAAATGGAGGTGTGGGCGCTCGAAGCTTACGGCGTCGCGTACGCGCTGCAGGAGCTGCTCACGGTCAAATCCGACGACGTGCAAGGACGCACGCGCATCTACGAATCCATCGTCAAGGGCAACAACGTGCTCGATTCGGGCATGCCGGAGTCGTTCTCGGTGCTCATCCACGAACTGCGCGGACTGTGCCTCGACATGCAGCTTCTCGGCGGCGACGCAGAGAAGCCCTCCGACCGCCCGGCGCCGTCAGCGTCCCGCCCGGCGGCGGCGCCCTCGGCGTCCGATTCGCTCATTGGCGGCACGGCGCTCTAATCCCAGTTTCGACAAAAGGAGAGATTTCAAATGAATCCGTACAACGCGAGCGAGATTTTCGGAGGCCAGTACTCGGCTTCCACGCACTACGATGCGGTCAAGGTGCAGCTGGCCTCCCCCGAGACCATCCGCGCCTGGTCGCACGGCGAAGTGAGAAACCCCGAGACGATCAACTATCGCACGTACCGTCCCGAGAAGGACGGCCTGTTCTGCGAGAAGATATTCGGGCCTACGCACGACTGGGAATGCGCGTGCGGTAAATACAAGCGCATCAAGAACAAAGGAATGGTGTGCGACCGCTGCGGCGTGGAAGTGACGCTCTCTTCAGTCCGCCGCCAGCGGATGGGCCACATCGAGCTCGCCGTGCCGGTGAGCCACATCTGGTTCTTCAAGTGCAACCCGTCCCGCATCGGTCTCATTCTCGACAAGACCTCGACCGAACTGGAGCGTATCCTGTACTACCAGGACTGGCTCGTGATTCAGTCTGGCGACACGCCGCTGAAGGATGGACAGGTCCTCACCGAGCAGGAATACGCTGACGCGCTCGAGAAATACCAGGACGGCTTCCGCGCCAAGATGGGTGCCGAGGCCGTGCGCGAGCTGTTGCGCCGCACCGACCTTGACAAGCTCATGCTGGAGCTCGAGGAACAGATGCAGAACACGCGTTCCAAGCAGAGCCGCAAAAAAATCGCCAAGCGCATGAAGGTGGTGGAGGGCTTCCGCCAGTCCGGCGGCAAGCCGGAATGGATGATTCTCGACGTGCTGCCCGTCATTCCGCCGGAACTGCGCCCGCTCGTTCCGCTGGAGGGCGGCCGCTTTGCGACAAGCGACCTCAACGATCTGTACCGCCGCGTGATCAACCGCAACAACCGCCTGAAGAACCTGCTTGCGCTGAAAACGCCGGACGTCATCATCCGCAACGAGAAACGCATGCTCCAGGAGGCGGTCGACGCCGTGTTCGACAACGGGCGCCACGGACGCGCCGTGACCGGACCGGGCAACCGCCCGCTCAAGTCCCTTTCCGAAATCCTCAAGGGCAAGACCGGCCGCTTCCGCCAGAACCTGCTCGGCAAGCGCGTGGACTACTCCGGCCGTTCCGTGATCGTCGTCGGACCCGAACTGCGTCTTCCTCAGTGCGGCCTTCCGAAGGAGATGGCGCTCAGGCTCTTCGAGCCGTTCATTATCCGTTCGCTCAAGGACAAAGGCATCTGCCACACCGTCCGTACCGCGCGCAAGATGATCGAACGCCAC
>JAFPNP010000343.1 GCA_017411125.1 Kiritimatiellia bacterium | reverse complement strand
TCCGCGCCCTTGACGCTTGCGCGCCCGTCGGACGCACCGACGAAATCCATCACGTCCTTGGCGACCGCAGTCACTTCGCCGCTGCCGGTCACGATGGCCGTCGGGCCGGAAAGCATCGCCTGCACGTCGTCAGACCAGCCCTTCTCCTTCGCGACCTTCGCGAGATAGGTGTTCTTCACGATGAGCAGACGCGAATCGTGCGCCTTGAGCGCGGCGCGAAGACCGGCCAGCTTGTCGACGGAAACGCCGCCATAGTTGAGGATGAGGCAGTAGTCCGACGCTTTCACGCGGTCCACTACTTCGTTCAGGATTGCGATTTTCTCAATTCTCATGGTAACATTCCTCCCTTATTCCTGCTCGATCACGCAGGGGATGCCGATGCCCATGGTGGAAGAGAGCGTCAGCGAACGGATGAACGCGCCCTTGACGGAGGCGGGTTTCGCGGCCCGGACGGCCTCGAGCACGGCCTTCACGTTCTCAACGAGCTTGTCCGCCTCGAAGGAGACCTTGCCCGCGATCACGCAGCAGTTGCCCGTCTTGTCCATGCGGAAATCGACCTTGCCGGCCTTCGCGTCCTTGACGGCAGTCGCGGGATCGTCAGTGACAGTGCCAGTCTTGGGGTTCGGCATCAAACCGCGGGGACCGAGCACGCGGGCGCACTTGCGCACGCTCTTCATGGCCTCGATGGTGGCAATCGCCACGTCGAAGTCGGTCCAGCCGCCCATGACCTTCTCGATGAGATCGTCGAGGCCGACGAAATCGGCTCCCGCCGCCTTCGCCTGATCGGCGTGCTCGCCGCCGGCGAACACGATAACCTTCACTTTCTTGCCGGAACCGGCCGGAAGCTTCACCGTGCCGCGAACGGGAGTGTCCGTCTTCGTGGTGTCCGCGCCGAGATGCATGGAGACGTCTACCGTCTCGTCGAACTTCGCGCCGGGATGTTTCTTGATGAAAGCCACTGCCTCCGCGACGGAGACGGCCTTCTTCGGCGCCGCCTTAAGAGCGGCTCTGTATTTCTTGCTATGCTTCGCCATTTCGCCGCTCCTTTCAGTCCTCGACTTCAATACCCATATTGCGCGCAGTACCGGCAATCATACGAATCGCCGCCTCCACGTCGGTCGTGTTGAGGTCGGCCTTCTTCATCTCGACAATCTTCGCGAGCTGCGCCTTGGTAACCTTGCCGACCTTGTTCTTGTTCGGCACGCCAGAACCCTTCGCAAGACCGGCTTCCTTCTTGAGAAGAACGCTTGCGGGCGGCGACTTGAACTGCAGCGAGAAACTGCGGTCCTGATAGACCGTGATGATCACGGGGATGACGAGACCCGCCTGTTTCTGGGTCTTCGCGTTGAACTCCTTGCAGAACGCCATGATGTTGACGCCTGCCGAACCGAGGGCAGGACCCACCGGCGGCGCAGGATTCGCGGCGCCAGCCGGAATCTGGAGCTTTACTACGCCCTTTACTTTCTTGGCCATTTTTCTTGCCTTTTTGCTTTCAGGCGAATCCTCCCGGCATCCAACCGGTACGAACGGACCCGCGATACACGCCTCAGCTGGCCGGTTCCATGGAAATCATGTCGTCGAGCGACACCTTCTCCACCTGCCAGTATTCAGCGTCGACAGGAGCCTTGCGCCCGAATATCTGAACTTCGACCGTAAGTTTGCCCTTGTCGGGATCGACAACAGTGACGACGCCGACCTGACCCAGGAAGGCGCCCTCCTTCATTTTCACCGTCTCGCCGACGGTAAATTCAATCTTCGGACGCGGCCGCGCGGATGCATCCGCAGGCTTGTTGGAGAGAATCGCGTCCACTTCCGACTGTCTGAGCGGCATCGGTCTCTGCTGCAACCACGTGCCGATGACGCCCGGCGTCTCGCGCAGGAACTGCCACGTGCGCGGCACAACCGCCCTCGCACCGGTATCCTTGTCAATCGCACCACCATCCTCGTACAAGGCCATCTCCACGAGCACGTAGCCGGGAAACACCTTTTTCGTCATGGTGCGTTTCTTGCCGTCCTTGGTCTCGCTGACCTTCTCCGTCGGAATCTGGCAAGTGCCGATATAATCCTGCATGCCCTCCAACTTGGTACGGGCAAGAATGGAATCGCGGACCTTGTTTTCCTTGCCGGTCAGCGTCTGCAGGACGAACCATTCCTTCTTCATTGCAGCCTCCTGTCAGACGCCGAGATGCACGATGTTGATGAAGAGCTGGATCGCCTTGTCGCACACGAGCGTGGTGACGGCCAAAATGAAGATGAAGGCAATCACGACGAGCGTAGAATCATAGCACTCGCGTGACGTGGGCCACGTGACCCGACGCGCCTCGCCGCCGACTTCAGACAGATAACCCTTCACCTTTGAAAAAAGCTCTTTCATCTCATCCTCTAACTGGTTGGCAGGGTAGGAGGGAATCGAACCCCCATAGGCGGTTTTGGAGACCGCTGCACTGCCATTGTGCTACTACCCTAGCGGAAATCGATTACTTGACTTCTTTGTGCACGGTGCGCTTGCGGTCGAACGGGCAATACTTCACCTTTTCAACGCGCTCGGTCATCGTACGCTTGTTGCGCGTGGTAGTGTAGTTGCGACGCTTGCACTCCGTACACGCGAGAATAGCCAATTCACGGGGCATGTTTCAAATCCTTCCGTTCTCCGCAAGCTGTATCAGTCCGCCCTCCGCCCCGCCCGACCACATCAGGCCGGGGCCGGGGGCAGACATCTCACAGAAGAACGCTTCGTTCGTTACTTGATGATCTTCGTAACCGTGCCGGCGCCGACCGTGCGGCCGCCTTCGCGGATGGCGAAGCGCATCTTCTCCTCAAGAGCGACGGGAGCAATCAACTTGACGTCGATGGACACGTTGTCGCCCGGCATGACCATTTCGACGCCCTCGGGAAGGCCGATGTCGCCGGTAACGTCCGTCGTGCGGATGTAGAACTGCGGACGATAGCCCTTCATGAACGCCGTATGGCGGCCGCCTTCGTCCTTCGTGAGGACGTAGACCTGGCCGTTGAACTCGGTGTGCGGGGTGATCGAACCCGGCTTCGCGAGCACCTGGCCGCGCTCCACTTCTTCCTTCTTCGTGCCGCGCAGAAGCGTGCCGATGTTGTCGCCGGCCTGGCCCTGGTCGAGCAGCTTGCGGAACATCTCGACGCCCGTGACGGCGGTCTTCGCCGTCGGCTTGAGACCGACGATTTCAACTTCGTCGCCGACTTTGATCACGCCGCGTTCGACGCGGCCGGTGACCACCGTGCCACGGCCTTCGATCGAGAAGATGTCCTCGATAGGCATGAGGAATGGCTTGTCGAGCTCGCGAACGGGCTCGGGAATGTAGGAATCCAGCGCGTCCATAAGCTCGTCGATGCACTTGCAGGCGGGATCGTCGGCCGAAGTGGCCTGGGTGGCGGGATAGGCGGCACCGCGGATGACCGGGGCGTTGTCGCCGTCGTATTCGTACTTGGAAAGGAGTTCGCGGACTTCCATCTCGACGAGGTCGAGCATTTCCGCATCTTCGACGAGATCGCACTTGTTGAGGAACACCACGATCTTCGGCACGCCGACCTGGCGGGCGAGAAGCACGTGCTCGCGCGTCTGGGGCATCGGGCCGTCGACGGCGGAGACGACGAGGATCGCGCCATCCATCTGGGCTGCGCCAGTGATCAGGTTCTTGACGTAGTCGGCATGTCCCGGACAGTCGACGGGCGCATAGTGGCG
>JAFPNP010000342.1 GCA_017411125.1 Kiritimatiellia bacterium | reverse complement strand
CGCGTGCGTTATCTGCAGGTAGGAGTTGGCGTCGAAGCGGGCGAGGAATTTGCGCGCCTGGTACTCGAGGTAGCTTTCGATGGCAAAGGTCGTGCCGAAATGCGCGGCGTGTTCGTCGAGCCATTCCTTGCCGCGCTTGAGCCAATCTTCCTGCGGCTTGCGCCCGAAGCGGCGGTTGAGAAGGTCGAGCGAGAGGTATGTTATGTGCGCGACCTGCCGGGCCTGGGCAAGACCCATGAGCGGGCCGGGACCGTTGTCGTAGTAGTCGCCGCCTTTCCATTCCGGATCGAGAGTGATCGCGTAGCGGCCGACGATGTCGAAGGCGAGCGCCTGCGCGTTGAGCGCGGCGCCGGAGGCGATCATCACGGCCTTGTCCACTTCGCCGGGATGCGCCGCGATCCATTCAATCACCTGTATGCCGCCGAAACTGCCGCCCACGAGTCCTGCGAGATGCGTGACTCCGATTTCGCGAAGAAGCGCGCGGTACACTTCTACCGTGTCGCCGATCGTGAAGCGCGGGAAGGACGATCCGTAGCGTTTCCCCGTGGCTGGATTGATCGATGACGGCCCCGTCGTGCCCTTGCAGCCGCCGAGCACGTTGGCGCATATCACGCGGAACCGGTTGGTGTCTATCGCCCTGCCGGGTCCGACGATGGAATCCCACCATCCGCTTGCGGCGTCCTCGCCGGCATAGCGTCCGGCCACGTGCGCGTCGCCCGTCAGCGCATGGCAGATGAAGATCACGTTGTCGTTTTCGGGGCGTTCGAGCCCGCACGACTCCCAGGCCACGTCGATACGCGGCAACATGCCACCCTCCTCCAGCCGGAATCCGCCTGGCGGAAGGGTCAAAGTCGTCACATGGGGTTCCACGACCCCGACAGTCTGATGTTCGCTGTTTTCCACAGGCGCGTATTATATCAAAAATTTACGCGTTGCGGGCGAAGTCCGGGCGCGGTCAAAACGCGACGAGGCGCGGGGAAATGCGCGTCGCCTTCGCGGCGAACGCCGCCTTCAGGGCGGCGACGGTGAATGCGGGAAGGTCCGCCTCCGTCCACACCCGCGCGACGTCGCAGAGATTGTGCGCGTCCGAACTGCGCGTGACGGCGTAGCCTGCCGCCTTTGGCAGCCAGACGGCTTCGTCGGCGGTGCGGGAAAGTTCTACAGCGTCGAATGCGCCGTCGGGCGGAATCCCGCCAAGCTGGGAGTAGACGGAAAACGCGCTGCGGTCGATGTGCGCCGCAACGTACAGGCCGCCGAGTTCGTGGCATTTCGCGGACACCTCCGGAATCGCCTTGCGGCAGCTCATCGCGAGGATGCGCCATTCGAGTTCCACGATCTCGTCGTCCCAAGTCACGACCGGCTGGTCGCCAAAGGTGTCCGGGTCGTTCACGCGCTTCGGCATGGCGGCGTAGACCCATTCGGTCATCGCCAGCGCCTGTTCCGGCGTGTCGAAGAGCGCGAGCGTGTGGACTTCCTCCGCCGTGCATACCTCGAGCCCGCACAGGCAGGCGAGGCCGGCGCGGCGGGCGCATTCGGCGACGGCGGGCGCGTTGCGCGCGCTCTGGTGGTCGGTGAGGGCGATGCCGTCCATCCCGGCGGCCTTCGCGCGTTTCACGATCTCGGACGGCGACATTTCGAGATTCGCGCACGGCGAAAGGCAGCTGTGCATGTGAAGGTCGAATTTCACGTCAGTGCTCGGCTGGTGGCAGGGCGGAAAGGGCGAGCGCGGCGGCGTACTGCGAAAGCGAGGTGGTTATTATCGCTACGCCCTCCCGCGCGGCGGCTTCCGCCATGTCGGGCGGGACGGGGCGCGAATGGCACAGCACCACCACGGAACATCCCACGAGCGTGCATACGGCGATGGCGTTGAGATGGTTTTGGATCGTGACCAGCACGCAGTCTTCGCCGGCGTGGCCCATGACGTCCGAAAGCAGATCGCCGACGTACACGCCGTTCGCCGCGGCGTCTTCCGCCTCGACTGCGAGCGTCCCTTTGACCGCTGCGCAGATTTCCGCCGCCGTCACGACGCGCCTCCTTCCGCAGGCGCCGGTTCTGGCGGCACCATGTTGAACGTGCACGTCACCTTGGTGAACTTGCCGACTTCGCTTTGGATGTCGAACGAATCCGCGACGCGTTTGGAGTTGGAAAGCCCCATGCCCGCGCCGAATCCGAGGGAACGGATCCAGTCGTTCGCGGTGGAAGTGCCGTCGCGGCAGGCCCATTCGATGTCGGGGATGCCGGGACCGCGGTCCTTCGCGGTTATGGTGATTGTGTCGTCGGAAATGAGCAGTACCAGCACGCCTCCATGGGAATGGATGCAGATGTTTATTTCGAGTTCGTATGCGGCGACGGCCACGCGGCGCGCGACGGAGCGGGCGACCTTGCGTTCGCGCAGGATGACCTTGATGTCGTTCGCGGCGTGCCCTGCGCGGGAAAGGTCGTTGCGCACCACCGCCCACTCGCGCCGGAAATAACGTTCGCCCGTGGCGCGGAGCGGGCCGTTGCCCGCCGTCTTGCGCTCGAGTTTGCGGATTTCGACGGACAGTTCGTAGAGAAGCGCGCGCATCACGTCGCGCTGCGAAAGGATTCCGACCAGCTTGCGGTTGGAATCAAGCACGGGGAAACGTCCGTAGGTGTAGTTGTTGAAGTAGCGCAGGGCGAAGGAGATCGGCATGCCGGCCTCCATCACCACGAGGTTGGTCGCCATGTGGCGCTCGCAAGAGTCCTCGATCCAACCATTGTCCAGCGCGTTGATGATGTCGTTCACCGACACGATCCCGTACAGCCTCCCGTCTTCGCATACCGGAAGGCCGGATATCCTGTTCTCGCGCATGAGACGCTGCGCCTCGCGCAAGGTGGTACTGCGCGCGACGGCGATTATCTGGCGCTTCATCACGTCGCGCACCTTGAAGCGCTGGAGCAGCTCCATGATGATCACGCTCGAATCGCCGCCGAGGGCTTTGGTGTCCAGCGGCGTCTTGGCGAGGATCTCGTCGTCGTTCGTGTGCTGGCCCTGCAGAATGGTAGGAGAGTATTCCGCTGGCATTTTCCCGTGCTCCTTTCGCGTGGCGCTCCGTCAGGAGCGTTCTTCGGCGAGAAACGCGTCGTGCAGCCGCACGCAGGCGTCGTACTTCGCAAGCGGGCTGGAAACGAGCGGCACGCCGAGGTCGGCCGCTACTTTGAGCATTGTCTCGGAGAGCGGTTTCGCGTTGTGCACCACCACGCCCATCGCGCCGACTATGTGCGCGGTGCGTATCGCCTGATCGCTGGCGAGGGAGGTAAGCAGCAGTATGTCGTCGGCATCGTTCAGCAGCACGTCGCTCATGAGGTCGTTGGCGACCACGGCGCCGACGGCGCGCGGGCTGTTGCCGTCGCCTGCCATGAGCTTTCCGTCGAGAATCTTCACTACGTCGGCTATCGTCATAACAATGTTCCTTTCGTTCGTTTCGGGACGGCAACATTATCCCACAACGCTGCCGTTTAGGCAATGCCAAAAAATCAATCGTGGGCGGACGCCTTCCCGCCGGTGTCGATGAACACGTGCGACGTGCCGCCGGAAGGATTCAGCAGCCCGCGCTCCGCCAGCAGCCTTTCCGCCTGCCGGGCGACGGCGCCGGACGGCTCCACCACCTTCGCCCTGCCATTCGCGACTTTCTCGATGAGTGGCTTCAGATGAGGGAAGTGGGTGCAGCCGAGAACGAGAACGTCAGCGCCGGCGGAAAGCAGCGGTTCGATTTTGCGGCGCACCGCGGCTTCTGCGCGCGCGCCCGTCGTCTCGCCCCGCTCGACGAGCGCGACGAACTCGTCCGCCACGCACGTCAGTACCGTCGTGTTCTTCGCGAACCGGGCGCACGTCTCGCGGTACAGGCGACCGCCGAACGTGCCCTGCGTGGCGAGCACGCCGACCACTCCGCTCTTGGAGCGCAGGGCGGCCGGCTTCACCGCCGGCTCAATGCCGACGAACGGCACGTCCGGCCACTTCGCGCGCAGATCGTCTATCGCCGCCGCCGTCGCGGTGTTGCACGCGACGACAACCATCTTGCAGCCGCGGGCGAGGAGCGTTCGCGCGTGGCGCCGGGCCAGACGGACGATTTCCGCCGCCGGACGGTTCCCGTACGGACAGTTCGCCGTGTCGGCGATGTACACGGTGTCTTCGCGCGGCAGACGGCGTCTGAACGCGTCGAGAACGCACAGTCCGCCTATGCCGCTGTCGAAAAAACCTACTGGCGAGAACGCGTTCACTTCGCAATGCGGTATACGGTGAGAGAGAGCGGCGGAAGCGTTTCGCGCACCGCGCCGTCCCTCACTGCGCATTCGCCCTTGACCTCGCCCAGCGCCTCGCGGCGGAGAGGATCGTTGGAGGCGCGCGCATGCGGACCCGTGAACACCGTTTTGGATGCACGCGCGAACGCGCCGCCCGTCACGGACACGACGCATGGCTGCGGCGACTCCGAGCAGTTCACCGTCTTTACGATCACAGAGCCGTCCGCGTCGCGCACGGCGGAGAACTGTACCGCGCGGCACGCCTTGCCGTTCTTCGTCTTCATCCAGCGCGACGTCTGGTCGAACGCCAGCACTTCGCGTCCCCGGTTTTCGCTGAAGAGCTTCTGTACGTTCCAGCTTGGGTTCACGAAGTTGCCGTCGGTCATCGGATAGATGAGGTTCGGCGTCCACGCCGTGTGCTTGGCGTTCGCGAAAAGCGGCGCGTAGGCGGCGAGCTTGACGACGTCCGCGTTGCGTTCAAGACCGCACATGAACGCGGCTTCGCCGATCGCGGCGCGAAGGTCGCCCCAGCGTCCCACGTCTGCCGTCACGGCGTATTCTCCCACGAACACCTCGAACTCGCCGCGCGGATAGCGGTCGTACAGTTTCGCGCCATTCGTCATGAACCAGTCGGGCGACTTGTAGTAGTGCTCGTCTCGGATGTGCTGCGGACGCCCCTTCACCGGACCGCCCCAGACGTCGGACACGATCTTGATCTCCGGGTACTTCGCCCGGATCGCGTCGTGCATGAGAGCATAGCGTTCGTGGTACTTCGGGCCGCCGTTCTCGTTGCCGATTTCGATGTATTGAAGGTTGAACGGCGCGGGGTGTCCGTTCGCCGCGCGCACCGCGCCCCATTTCGACGTGGCCGGACCGTTCGCGTACTCGATGCAGTCGAGCGCGTCCTGCACGTACTCGCCCATCTTGTCCATCGGCACCGTCTCCTTGTGGCTCATGCCGCAGTTGATGCAGAAGAGCGCCTTCGCGCCGAGGTCCTCGCAGAGCTGCAGGTACTCGTGGAAGCCCACGCCGTTCGCGCTCCAGTAGCCCCAGAGGTTCCACTGCGTGCGGCGGTCCCACACGTTGCCGATCGTCTGCTTCCAGCGGTACGCCTCGGCCATCGTGTTGCCTTCTACCCAGCAGCCGCCGGGGAAGCGCACGAACGACGGTTTGAGCGCAGCAAGCCGCTCCATGAGATCCTTGCGGAAGAGACCGCTCTTCGCGTAAGTGTCGCAAGGAAAGAGGGATACACAGTCCATGTAGAACGTGCCACCCTGCGGTGCGCGGAACACGAGTTTCGCGTCGGGGTCCGTCCCCGTTGCCGTCAGCGTTATGCTGTAGGTCTTCCATTCCGGGCCGATGCCGCCGATCGCACCCGTGGCGAGCGTCTTGCCGAGAGACTGGAGCGCCACCTCGATCGGGCCCTTCACATCGCCGCGCAGAGCCACGGATAGGCAGTACTTCGCTCCGTCCTTCACCGCGATGCCGAAGTAGCCGTCGTTCGCCACGCCCCCGCCCGGCAGCGCCTCCACGCGGGCGCAGTTGCGGTTCTTCTCGGATAGGGGTTTCGACGAGTCGCGCTCGAGCGTGGCGCGGCCGACTGTGCTCCAGTAGCCGACCGATTTCTGTCGGCGGTACTTGACCGGCTCGTCCTCGAAACTGCGGTTGCGCACGAGTTCCGCGTAAACGCCGCCGTCGAGCGAGAGGTCGATGTCTTCGAAAAAGATGCCCCACATGTCCTCGGAAACCGGAAAGCGCACCGCGTTGGCGTCCACCGTGATTTTGTTTTCGCCGTCTGCGCAGAACTCGGGTACCGGGACGTCCGCGAAGATCGCCTTGCCGTTCAGTTTCATCGTCACGCGCTCGCCGCGGCAAGCCACCTCCACGTCGTACCAGCGGCCCTTTTCGATGCTTCCGGGCTTCTGCATCGGCGTGAGGAAATCGAAGTCGCCCCGCGTTTCGATGCCGTGTTTCGCGTTGTACCACCCGCCGTAATTGGCGTAGACGCACTGTGCGGGAGAGCGTTCGCGCACGTGTATGATGAATCCCTCTTTACCGTCGACGGCGCGGGCTTTGAGACGGACGGTGTAGTCGCGCCAATTTACGTCACCGAACACGATAGCGGTGTCGGTGGCGGAAATGTCGGTCTGGCGCAAAACGCCGTCGGCGACGGACCACTTGCCAGATGCCGGCCTCTCGCACTTCGCCGGGTCTGGAATCCCGCTCCAAAGCGTCTTGCCGTCTGACGAGATGACCGTTACGTCCTTGAACTCGGCGGAGGTCAGCCACGTGTGCAGTGCAACACGTCCTTGTCCTGCGCAATTTGCCGCAGCCACCATCGCCGCGAACGAAAGCGCCACGACAACGCCGATTTTTAACAGTTTCAGTTTTTTCATTGGATGTCCTTTCTGTTTGCTGTTGATAATCTAATAATCGTTTATTTTCCGGCAACCCACATTGCGGCCAGATAAAGATGCTCGAGGAATTCCGGTTTCGCGAAGTCCGAGGCATTGTCGCCCAGAGCCGTGTAGTAGACGCGTCCTTTGCCGTAACTCTTCGTCCATTCAATGACGTGTACGCCATTCTTCGGCATGCGCCCGCTCTTTCGGATCCATTCCTGTTTATTTTCCGGCAGCTGGTCCACGCGTACCGTGAGGACGGGGCGCACGGCTCCCGGCGTGATGTCGCATACATACACGTCGTCGCTCGCCCACACGTAACCCTTTGGGATGCACGCCATCGCGGGATGCGACCAGTCTGCGCCCGTGAACGGAATCGGCATCTGCCCGGGATAGTGGAACAAGAACACCCCGCCAAGAAAATCTTTCCATTCCTTGCGTCCGATTTCGCAATTACTTGCTGAATGCACGGCGAGCGTCCCGCCGCCCGCGTCGGCCCATGCGTAAAACGCCCTGCGCTGTCCCTCCGTCTCGAACATTTCCTCGTTCGAACAGGCGAGAACGGTGCAGCGGCAGTTGCGGAACGCCTCCGTGAGGAATACCGCCGGATTGTCCGTCACACGCACGATCCGTCCCTTTTCGGCGAAGTACTGTGCGATCTGCCCTGCTCCGGCTTCGGTGGAAAAATGGTGATAGGAGCCCTTCGGCTTGACCGCCCCCGTGCGATCGCGATGCCATTTCCAGCGAGTGTAGACGAGAGTGTCGAACGGT
>JAFPNP010000040.1 GCA_017411125.1 Kiritimatiellia bacterium | reverse complement strand
TCTACGGGCTTGAGCGTCGCTTTCTGTCCGCGCGCGAGCTTCTCGAGCGGCTTCAGCAGCGGATCGTCGTCCTGTATGATGGTACACTTGAGGGGTTCTTTGATGTACTCTTCGATCTCGGGGATGGCGAAAGACTCGTCCTCGTCGGCGAACGAGATCGCGATGCCGGTGTTGCCTGCCCGGCCGGTGCGGCCGATGCGGTGTACGTAATCCTCGGCCTCGTAGGGGAAGTCGAAGTTGATGACGTACTCGATGTCGTCCACGTGTATGCCGCGCCCAGCGACGTCGGTGGCGACGACGATCTTTGTCTTCCCGGACCGGAAGTCTTCCAGCACCTGGAGGCGCTTGTTCTGGCTCACGTCGCCGGAGAGCATTTCGCACGCGACGCCGCGGCGCTTCAGCGACTCGTAGACGTCTTCCGTGGTCGCCTTGCGGTTGCAGAAGACGATTGCGCGGGCGTCGGGATGGAGCGCGATGTGGTTGAAGAGAACCTTGAACTTGTCTTCGGAACGGATCACGTACACGACCTGGCGGACGGTGTCGGTGGCGTTGTGCTCGCTTTCGACCTCGGCCTTGACTGGTTCCTCCATCCACTGCGATGCGAGGCGCATCACGTCGTCGGTGAGTGTCGCGGAATAGAGCATCGTCGTGCGTTTGTCCTTCCGGGGAAGGTGCGACATTATGCGGCGCACGTCGGGGATGAAGCCCATGTCGAGCATTCTGTCGGCCTCGTCGATGACGAGCGTATCGACGTTGCGGAGATCCACCACGTGGCGCTGGCAGAAGTCCAGCAGGCGTCCGGGCGTTGCCACGAGCAGGTCTACGGGCGCTTCCTGGAGCTCTTCGCGCTGGCGGTCCATGTCCATCCCGCCGTACACCGCGAGCGAACGGAGGCCGCAGTACTTGCCGATGGCGTCGGCGTCCTTGCATATCTGTATGACGAGTTCGCGGGTGGGCGCTATCACGAGCGCGCGCGGCGTTCCGCCGGTCTTGGCGCGCGATTCGGGGGTGCGGAGGTAGCGCGTGAGGATGGCGACGAGGAACGCCGCCGTCTTGCCGCTGCCGGTCTGCGCCTTGCCCGCGATGTTCTTGCCGTCGAGGGCGTTCTGCAGCGACAGCGCCTGTATCTCGGTGCAGTACTGGAATCCGAGGTCGGCGATGCCGTGCATCACTTCGGACGGCAGGTCGAAGTCGTGGAAACGCTTCTTGCCCTCCACCGGTTCGACGACGAAAGACGCCACGTCCCACGCCGCATGTGCGGCCTTGCGGGCGGCCATCTCTTCGGGCGAGACGACTCCGCCCGGACGCATTTCGTTCGCGGCGGTGTTCACGGACTTCGGGCCGCGGCGCGATCCGTCGCGGCGGCGTTCGCCGCCCCGGTCGCCGCGGTCGCGGCGCTGCTGGCCGCGCCCGCCCTGCGCTCCGTCTTTGCGCGGCGGACGCTGGCTTTGCTGCTGTTTCTGCGGATGCTGCTGCCCCTTGCCCTTGCCGGACTCCTGGCCGCCGCCCTGTTCCTTGCCGCCGCGTCCGCGCTTGCCGTTGCGTCCGCGCCCGTTCGCGCTGCCGTTCTTGGCCGCGCCGGCGTTCGCCGAGCCCTTTCCGCCCTTCGGCGCGGAAAGTTTTCTGCCGGTGATTTTTGCAACCAGCTTCTTGATGAATCCAAATGCCATGGTGTTTGTCTGCTGTATGTGAATGCAAAAGGCCGCGAGGAAGGAAACTCCCACGACGGCCCGTTGCTTGTTGCGTCCGCCACGCGCAATCGCATGGCGGCGCGGTGGGTCCCGAATCAGCGCTTCGAGAACTGGAAACGCTTGCGGGCGCCGGGCTGGCCGGGCTTTTTGCGTTCCTTCATGCGGCTGTCGCGCGTCATGCAGCCGGCTTTCTTGAGGGCTGCGCGCAGGTTGGCGTCTGCCGCCACGAGGGCGCGGGCGAGGCCGTGGCGGATTGCACCGGCCTGGCCGCTGCATCCGCCGCCCTTGGCGAACGCGATCACGTCCACGGCGGAAGCGTCGAATCCGGAAATCGCGATGGGCTGCTTGAGGTAGTCGCGCAGCGCTTCGGAGGTGATGTACTCTTCGAGGGGCACGTTGTTCACCGTCCAATTGCCTTTGCCCTGCGCGAGCGTCACGCGGGCGCACGCCGTCTTGCGGCGGCCGGTTCCGGCGGAAATCACTTTGATGGTAGCCATTTCCTGAAATCTCCTTAGAGCTTGATCGTTTCCGGCTTCTGGGCCGCATGGGTGTGTTCCGCGCCGGCGAACACTTTGAGGCGCGTCATCATTTTGCGGGCGATGGTGTTCTTCGGGAGCATTCCCCACACCGCCTCTTTGATCATGCGGTCGGGATGCTTCGCGCGCATCGTCGCGGCGGAGAAGCGCTTGAGCCCGTCCCGGTATCCCGAATAGCGCTGGTATTCCTTCTGTTCTTCCTTCTTGCCGGTGAGTTTCACCTGGGCGGCGTTCACCACGACCACGAACGCGCCGGCGTCCACGGACGGATCGAACGAGGGGCTGTCTTTGGCGCGAAGCTTGTTCGCGACCACAACCGCGAGGCGACCGAGAACCTGGTCCTTCGCGTCCACCAGGAACCACTTGCGGCTGTCGCCGGGGTTCACTGGACGAGTGCTTTTCTGCATTTTATTTTCCTTTTTTGTGGCTTTGTGCCCGTTTGAGCGGGTTTTGTCCGTTTGGGCAAGCGGAATCCCTTCCGCCTGCCGGAAACCGGCTTCGTCAGCCGATTTCGCGTAGAGGGCATATAGTAAATCAAAAAAACGTTGAAAAGTCAAGACGCAAGCGCAATTATTTTTGGTATCGCGCCTTCCGGCTTTGCAGCCGGACCGCGACATTGACAGGGCGCGAACCCTCATGCGCCGCAAGTCCGCGTACCTATCTACGATTGTATCCCTTAGGGTTCATAATTCCCCCCTCTAGGGTTAATAATCGCCCCTCTTAGGGTTTATAATTCCTCCTCCTGAGCCTTGCAACGGTATTTGCAGAGTATTTCGTGGAACGTGGTGTTTATCTTCAGCGTCCTTTGCGGCTTAGTCTGCCGAGCAGAAACTGCATCGCGAAATATGCGGCTCCGCCAAGCACCACAAGCGTTGCAAGCCGTGCGACGTTCGCTGCCGCGCCGTCCCAGCCGCGTGCCGATGTCAGCGCGATGAGTTTTGAGCGCGCCGCCACGACCGCCCAGCCCATCGCGGCGGACGCCGCAAGCGTCCGTCCCACGGGACGCAGGAGCGCGCGCAGTCCGAGACTGCCGTTCTTGTGCCGTGCGCACATGGCGAGGCAGACGCAGGCGACGCCCGCGCACAGCACGGTCGATGCCGCAAGACCGACGTGCCGCCATTCGACGGGCAGCAGCCATACGGCGAGGATGTTGAGAGTTGCGTTGAGAAAAACCATCTTTACGGAGACGGAAAGCGGGGTTTTCATGTCTTTTTGCGCCTGGAACCACGGCACGAGCGTCTTTTGCAGTCCGAAGAATCCGAGCCCGGCGGCGTAACATGCCACGGCTCGCGAAACGCGCATGGTCGCCGTCGCGTCGAATGCCTTGCCTTCGTAGATCACCTGCGTCATGTCCGGGGCGAGGACGCCCACGCCGACGGCGGCTGGGACCATCACGAAAAGGAGTTTGTCGGTGGAGGAGAGGAAGGCCTTGCGTGCGCCATCCACGTCGTCCTTCGCGAAGAAGCCGGAGAACGTTGGCAGCAGCACGGTGCCGAACGCCACGCCCACGATTCCGAGCGGCAGGTCCATGAGCCGTTCGGCGTAGCCGATTACGCCGGCCGCCCAGGGCGATGCCGCCTGCGCAAGCACCTGGTCGAGCATGTAGTTTATCTGCACGGCGCCTGCGCCGACGGCGGCCACGAGCATGTTGCGCCAGACGAGGCGCGTGTTCGCGTCGCGCCATCCGGCGAAGGACGGGCGCGGCGACACGCCGCGCCGGGCCATGCACCGGAACATGAACGCCATCTGGAGCGCTCCTGCGAGTAGAATCGCTCCGCTCACCCACATGACGCGGACGGCGATAGGCATTCCGGGAAAGAAGCACAAGGCGCCGAGCGTGGCGATCCACACGACGTTCAGAAGGCACGGCACGAGCGACGCGGCGGCGAATTTGCCGAGCGCGTTCAGCACGCCCATTCCGAACGCCGAACCGCAGATGAACACCATGTAAGGGACGAGAATCCGCGTGAGGCGGAGCGTGAGCGCGGTACGCTCCGAAAGCGCCGGCGCCCAGTTCAGCGCGGCCGAAAGGCCCGCTATGGCGAGCGCGGACGCCGCCGCGAGCATGAGAACGCTCATCGTCATCACGGCCCGCGCGAGGCGTCTGGCCGAATCCATCCGCCCTGCCTCCACCTCTCCTTTGAACACCGGCACGAAAGCCGCCGTGAGCGCACCTTCGCCGAAGAGTTTGCGCATCATGTTCGGTATGGCGAACGCGAGAGAGAACGCGCTCTGTTCCACGCCCGCGCCGACAAGGCGGCTCTGGAACATCTCCCGGACGAGTCCCAGCACGCGGGAAAGCGCCGTCATCGCGCCGACCACCGCCGTGTTTTTCAGTATGGAGTTCGCCTGCACCGGATCAGCGACTCCCCCGGAACGTATGTACGACGCCCATCAGGACGGAAAGCCCGAATGCCGACGCAGTTTCCGCGCGCAGGACGGTGGGGCCGAAAGAGGCGGGCACGGCTATTTCGAGCAGCGCGGCAAGTTCCGCAGGCGTGAAGTCTCCTTCCGGTCCCACGAAAAGGCCGAGCGATTTCATTTCGGGGTTTGTCTCGGCCAGCACGGCGTCAAGCAGCGGACGGGGCGGAGGCTCGGTCAACGCGCCGGCGAAGACGCGCTCGCATTCCTTCGCAAGGCCGAGCGCGGCGGGGAAGTCCACGGGCGCGGCGACTTCCGGCAGCCAGACGGCGTCGGACTGTCTTGCCGCATCTTCCGCGACGCGGCGCCAGCGTTCCGCTTTCGCTGCGCGCTCGTCTGGCGCAAGCCGCACGATGCAGCGTTCGGACAGCACGGGCATTATGCGCGTCGCGCCAAGCTCCACGGCCTTTTCCACGGTCCAGTCCCACCGGGAGCCTTTGGTCACGCACGCGAAAAGCGTCACCTGCACGGCGGGAGGCGGGAACGTCGAACGTTCGCCGGCGGCGCGGACGGCCCCGCCGTCCACGACGTACCGGCGCGCATGTCCTTTCCCGTCGAACAGTTCTATCGCCTCGCCCTGTTTCGGGCGCAGCACCTTCAGATGCCGCGCGGCGTCTTTCGGCAAGACCGCTTCGTCCTGCGCCAGGACGGACGTTTCGACCAGCAGCCGGTGCGTTGTGCAACTCGCATGTACTTCCATGGCGGCATTGTACCAAAAAAAGGCCGTAGCGGCAACAGGAGCGAGCGCGGGCGGGTTTCGATATGGTATAATGTACCGCACCGAAAAGTGGAACCAGAAACGAATCACATGATTGACTTTGCAAGAGTGCTGAACCAGGAGCAGTGCGCGGCGGCGACGGCGGCGGACGGGCCGATGCTAGTGCTGGCCGCCGCAGGGACCGGCAAGACGCGCACGCTCGTGCATCGCGTGGCGTACCTTGTCGAGAAGGGCGTGCCGTCCGAGCGCATCCTGCTGCTTACTTTCACCAACCGCGCCGCGCGGGAGATGTTGGAGCGAGCCAGGCTCGTCGTCCCCGGAGTGGACGGAATATGGAGCGGCACCTTCCATTCTATCTGCAACAAGTTTCTCCGACGCTGGGGTTTGCCAATCGGCGTGAAGCCGGGCTTCACCATTCTCGACGAGGACGACCAGAAGAAGCTCATGGGCCAGTGCATCAAGGAGAATGTGAAGGACGTCAAGGACTTCCAGAAGAAGGAGTTTCTGCTGAAGCTCGTCTCCGACGCCGCGAACGGCGGCGAAAGCCTCGAGCGCGTCGTGGGGCGGTACCAGACGAAGACCGCTCTCGGCGACGTCTCGCTCATCCTGCAGGTGTGCCGCGCATACGCGCAGCGGAAGGCGGATCTCGGCGCGATGGACTTCGACGATCTGCTCGTGAACGGGCTGCGCCTGCTGCGCGAAAGCGACAGGACGCGCGAGTTCCTGCAGGAGCACTTCATGCACGTGCTCGTGGACGAGTACCAGGACACGAACGGCCTTCAGGCGGAGTTCACGGACCTCCTTGCGGCGAAGCACCGCAACATAATGGTCGTAGGCGACGACTTCCAGTGCATCTACACATGGCGCGGAGCGAAGTTCGAGAACATCCGCGAGTTCCCGCGCCGCTGGCCGGGATGCAAAGTCCTGAAGCTGGAGCGCAACTACCGCAGCGTCGCCCCCATACTGGACGTCGCGAACACCGTCATGAAGGACGTGCCGCACGAGTTCGAGAAGACGCTGCGCCCGTTCCGCACCGGCGGCGCTCCGAAACCGCGCCTCTACAACGTGTGGGACGGACGCGCCCAGGCCGAGGCCGTCGTGAAGCTCGTCACCGCCCTGAGGGAGAACGGCGTTCCCTACGACGACATCGCAATCCTCTACCGTTCGCACTACACCTCCATCGAGATACAGATGGCGCTCACCCGAAACCGCGTGCCGTTCCAGATCACGAGCGGCGTGGGCGTGTTCGAGCAGATGCACGTGAAAGACCTGCTCGCTTTCCTTCGGCTCTGCATCAATCCTCGTGCCGAGATGAGTTTCATGCGCCTCATGGAACTTCTCCCCGGAGTGGGCGAAGGCACGGCGAGAAAATATTGGAAGGCGCTCGGCGGCTCGTTCGACGGAACGAACCCGATGGAGCGGATGCAGCTCGGCGAGATGATGTGCGCAAAGGGAAAGCCCGGATGGAGCCAGATGGAAAGCGCGTTCGCCGCCGCGCCCGGGCATCTCGCCGCAAGAGACGACCGAAGGCTCGTGATCGATTTCGTGGAGTCTTTCTACTCGGCGCACCTTCATCGCCAGTTCGAGCCGGACGAGGCCGGCCAGCGGCTTGACGACCTTGGCGAAATCGCCGCGCAGATAGCGTCCACGCAGGGCGGCCTCGGCGCGTTCCTGGACGAAGTCGCTCTGATGACGAATCTCGACGCCCGCGCCCGGGCATCGCTGCCGGCGGACCATGCGCATCTCACGACGGTCCACCAGGCGAAGGGCATGGAGTGGCCCGTGGTGATCCTGCCGTGGCTCGTGGACACCGTGTTCCCAAGCGCGCGCAGCATCGAGGACGGCAACCTCGCCGAGGAGCGCCGGCTCTTCTACGTGGCCGTCACCCGCGCGAAGGATCGTCTATACATTTGCGTGCCGCGTTCGAAGAAGACGGCGGACGGCGGACAGTATCCGGTCGAGCCTTCCGTGTTCGTCCGCGAAATTCCAAAGGAACTAGTGGAAGAGCAGACGTTATACTCCGCGCCGGAGCCTTCATATAGCCGCCGCCGCTGGGACGACGAAGAAGACGGCGCGTGGGGACGCGCGTCCTCCAGACGCGGCGGATCCACTGCATATAAAACGCATTGGCGCCGCTAGGAACGGTAGGGCGCGGCGTCCTCGACGCGCTGCCCTGAAAGCAAATTTTAAAAGAATCCCCTTGCAACGGCGCGTGAGGTTTTGGTAAACTGTCGCCAATCGGACAACTGGCATGGACGCAACGATCAGACATTGTGTTGGCGCAGCAACGCCGGAATGCGCGGATAGAGGCCGCGCAGGGCGTTCTTGCACGGTTGCAATACCCCCCCTGTCTAATCGCTTTTGATATACTTCTTGGCGTTCCTGCTCGGCAGGTGCCGAGATAGACAAGGCGCAGACCCTGTCGAAAAGAATGCCCGGCGCGGATGGCCATCCACGCCGGGCTGTGGCGGTTAGCCCGTTC
>JAFPNP010000341.1 GCA_017411125.1 Kiritimatiellia bacterium | reverse complement strand
CATTTTCTGCCGCACGACAAGGAACGCCTCTGCGCTCCTGTCGCCGGATTTTCACTTAACGCAAAACGGAAATCGCCACTTCTCCCTTTGTTTTCAGGGGTGTGACGTTTTTCATGCCTCAAAAATTGGGGAACCTCCAATTCCCGCGCATATTTGCTGGCGCGGACAGGCGGCTTATGGTACAATCGCTTCCGTCGAACGGGCAGAAACAGCAAAGGAGGAATGAAAATGGCATTGACGGACAGAAACAGAAGGTGTTTCATCAAGGGAGTGCTGGCGGCCGGAGCCGCGCCGGCGATCGTCCCGGCGAACGTGTTCGGCGCGAATGCGCCTTCCAACAAGATAGCCCTCGGCGTGATCGGACTGGGCGCGCGGGCGCGCAGCGTGGTGCCGTCGCTCGTCGGGCTGCCCAACGTGCGGCTGGTGGCGATGGCCGACTGCGACCTGCGGCGCGTGCGTTCCGGATGGGCGGCGAAATACGTAACCCGCACTTACGGCTCCAGCCACGGCGTGCGCACTACCGGCGAGTTCCGCGAAATCTGCACGGCGAAAGACGTCGACGCCGTGGCGGTGACCGCAAACCTCCATTGGCATCCGTACATCACCGTGCTCGCCCTCAACAGCGGCAAGCACGTGTTCATGGAAAAACCGTTCGCGCCGTCCGCCGAAGAAGGCCGTGCGATCGTCGACGCGGCGAAGGCTGCCAAAAAAAGAGGACAGGTCTTCCAGGTCGATTTCCAGCGGCGCGGAATGCTGAACTTCATGTGGGCCGGCGAACTCGCCCTCAACGGCGAACTGGGCGAGATCAAGGAAGTGATCTGCGCGACGGTGGGCAACAAACACTGGGATCACATGTCGGCGCAGCCCGTGCCCGGAAATGTGGACTGGAACAGATGGTGCGGACCATGCGAGATAACGCCGTTCAACGAGAAGAAGCTCGGCATCTGGCCCACCGAACTGATGAGCCAGTACTCTCCAAACGGCATGGCGCAGTGCTGGGGCTGCCACTACCTCGACCTTTCGCAGTTCTGCCTGCGGCGCGAAGACGAGCTCCCCGTCGAAGTGCGCGGCTTCGGCACGTTCCCGTATCCAGGTTCTAGCATGACGGACACCGTGGTCGCATGGAACGCGGAACTTGTGTACGCAAAGGGTCCGCGCGTGCGGTTCGTAGACAACGACACCAACAAGTACGGCATGGAGCACGGAATACGCTTCGTCGGAACGAAGGCTTGGGCGCAGGCGGAGGAGCGCGGTTTCAAGACCTCCATTCCGAACATCGCCAAAACCAGCCTCAAGCCCGGCAAGATGGCGCTCAAGCTGCCGCACTACAAAGGCGGAATGGCGGCGGATTTCATAGACGCCATCACGTCCGGCCGCACCGAATGCGTAATGACGCAGGCGGAAAAAGCGTGGCACTCCGACCTCCTTCCGCAGATGGCGCTTCACTCGATCAAACGCGGAAAGGCGTTGAAGTTCGATTCCGCCGCGTTCCGCTACACGAACGACGAAGAGGCTAACAAGTTGCTCAAGTCACGTCCCTATCTCAACGGCTGGAGGCTCGACGATGTTCGCGTGTAGTCTGGCCTTCGCCGCGCTTGCCGCAATCCAGCTGCCAGACGGGTGGCGGCTGCAGCGCGACGACGGCACGGTCGTCCTCGAACAACACGCGGCAAAGGATGCCAGGCCCTACATCCATCCGCTCATGGCTCCGGACGGGAAAGGCGCCTACACCGAGAACCGCCCGAAACACCATCCGTGGCAGCATGGTCTGTACACCGGCCTCCACGCCGTAAACGGCGTGAACTTCTGGGAGAAGGAAACCGGCCAGTTTCATCCGAAACCCGTCGCCCGTCCCGCAATCGACGGCAATTCCGCACGGTGGGAGGTCCGCACGCGCTGGACGCGCGAAAATGGCGAACCCGTTTTGGACGAAACGCAAAAGTGGACGCTCCGCGACGGCGGCACCAACTACGTGCTCGATCTGGAATGGACGCTCGCCGCGAACCATTCGGACGTCTCGTTCGGCAAATGGGCGTATGGAGGCCTTTTCCTTCGCATGCCGTTCCGAAAGGAGAACGCCAAACGCCAGTTTGCCGTGAACTCGCGCGGGCAGCGCAACAACGCCGCCGAACAGCAGGAGGCGGAATGGGTGGAGGTTTCCATGCCGATCGAAGGGCGCGGATCCAACGGAACGGTGCGTATCGAAGACTTGCCCGGCAATCCCGGCCATCCGAACCCGTGGCGCGTGGACGGCCAGCTGGGGATCGCGCCTAGCCACTGCATACGCGGCTCGTGGCGCCTTTCCAAAGGCGAAAAGCGCGTAAACAGATACCGCATCACGGTACGGTAGTTTGTCGCGGCCGCGAATTGAAACTGAAAACAAAAAGCTTGCCCGTCGGTAGGCGCGGGCAAGCAGGTGCAGTTTGGAGAACTGCTTTCTACCTCATTTCGCTTTCTTGGCAGGAGCCTTCTTCGCGGTTGCTTTCTTCGCAGGCGCTGCAACCTTCTTCGCAGGAGCGGCCTTCTTCGCGGGAGCCGCTTTCTTCACAGGAGCCGCAGCCTTTTTCGCAGGCGCCGCCGCCTTCTTCGCGGGAGCGGGCTTTTTCGCGGCAGCGACTTTCTTCACGGGCGCTTTGGCGCAGCAGCACTTCTTAGCGCATGTTTTCTTCGGCGCGGCCTTCTTGACAGGAGCCTTCTTTGCAGTTGCCATTTATCGTATCCTTTTTTTGCTGACATGCGGCGCACCGGACGTCGGCACAATCTCCGCATCTCTGCAATAATGATACGATATTTTTGTCACCATTGCAATCCCAAAAAAACAAAAGTCTACGGTTGCATGCGCGGCGAGACGTTACTTCTTGGCGTTTGGACGGTAAAACATCACGACGGCTTTCGTAGTGCGGCGCAGCAGATCCTCCAGCGGCATCACGCCGCTTTCCGTCCCGGTGCCGCGGTCCTTGCCGCCGGGGAACACGACGTGGAAAGCCTGTTCGTCTTCGCCCAGTCCGTCGATTATCGCGATGTCCAGCGGCCAGCGGGCGGAAATCTCTTCGGACGCAGGCAGGTTCTCGCGCACGACGAGGACGGGCTGCGACTTGAGAATCCAGCGGCGGATTTCGGGCGCCAGCCGTTGAAGGTCTTCCGCCGCCTTGCACGGGAAGAATGTCTTTTCGGGTTCGGCTACGCCAAGCGCGCCGGCGCATTTCTTGACCCATGGCGCAAGTTCACCGAAAGCGGAGTTCTTCCCCGACGCAACGCTCGGCCTTTTCAGCAGCCTACCGTTTTCCGAGTACTGCTTGACTATGAAATCGCTTTGCCAGAGGCCGGCGTCTTTCAAAATCTCCCGCACGGCATTGAACAGCTTTTCCGTCTCGACCATCCTGTGTTTCGGGCGCGACGAGGATGGATTCGAGTGGACGAACGCGAAGTCGATCGCGTCGCGGCCTCTTGGCGGCCTTTTCGCGGGCATTGCGCGGTAGTAGTTCGCAAGCGCCATGAAGGCGAATATGGGGTTTGCCGATCTGGCGACGTTGTCGCTGGTCACGCCGTAGTACCACCTCTGGTAGTACCAGTTGGAGAGAAGTCTGTCGGACGGACCGAAGAGAGTGGACGTGAACGTGCATCCCGGCGTGTCTTCCGACGGCAGCACGATGCCTTTCTGGTTGCTGCTGTAGCGTATTCCGTTCTCATTGCGGGCATACGCCCTCACGCAGTACATGACGCCTGGCGTCAAGTCGATGATGCGCGCATCGTACCTGTCGCGGTGGTGGAGAGGAAAGAGTTTCCCGGTCTTTTCCGTGGGGTCTTTCTTGAGGCCATAGCAGAAGCCATATTCCGTAAGCAACGGTTCGCCGCGGTAGCGGACGTTCATCGTGGCGCGGAAGGACGTCGGCAAAGGCTCGGTGAGGTCTACCATTTCCGTTTGCGGAAGAAGGGAGAAATCCAGCTCGGCGCGCTTGAGTTTGGTCTGGGGGAAGTCCAGCCTGAACGTGCATGTGCCGTCGCCGTTGTTCCTTATGTCCGATATTGCGATGCCGGCCGGGATGTGGTTGGGCAGCACGGCGGCAGGGTTGCTGTTCTCGTCGAATTTGTCGCCGGGCTTGAGAAACGCATCGCCACCATCAAGCGCCTTGCAGTCGGGATCGTCGGTTCGGTACGTGTAGCAGAGATCGGGCGGGCCGAGCATCGGCGAGCGCAGCGTGACGTTTATCACGTGGACGAGCAGACCTTCCGCGTTGGGATTGCCGACGGGCGGCTTTTCGCCGTGGCAGTATTCGATGCAGAAGATGTAGTTCGGATGGCTGGACGGGACGAACACGCCGAGCGGAGGTGTCTTCGCATCCTTTTCCTTTGGATATTGTGTCGAGCGCGGACTGAGCGTGACGTCTCCCGGCGCGGTGATTTTGGGATAGGCGGCCGGCGGCACGAACGCATGGTACGTCACGCGGCAGAACGCCGGTCCTGTCGGCCCGTAGGCCCACGCAAGGCACGGTCCGCCCGGAACGCCGTCGCGTTCTTCGGATGCGTGGTAGAAGTCGGGCGCGCCGAGGACGTGTCCAAGCTCGTGGACGATCGCCCCGCCGTTCGACGGGTGGGTCACCTGCGGAATGGAGTTCGGCCAGAGAGGATCGGCCCAGCAGATCGGCGGCTTGTATCGTCTCATCTTGTCCTTTGCTCCCGCTTCGAGCATCTCTTGCGAAGGTTTCGGCGGGTAATGGGGACGTATCCATTTCTCGAGCACTTCTTCGTCGCTGCTGAGTTTCGTGCAATACACGTAGCACGTGACAGCGTCTCTTCTCATGCCTTTGCCGGAAGACTGCACGGCGCGCAGCGCGTCCGCGCGCAGCTTTACCGCCCTGCCGCCGTCATCGCCCTTGTATCCAAGCGGGTTGGCGTGTTCGTCGTGGCGGCAATAGTAGCCAAGGGGATTCGGGGCCATGTAGATTTTCGGGTATGCCGCCAGCACGGGCCACGTGATTCCTTGCGAATATTCCTTGTAGTATTCCGCGATCGTGCCGCCGTTGAGGCGCGAGAGGTCGTCGCGAACGGTGTCGGCGGAATCCGGCGCGACGCAGTCCGGGAACGCTATCACGACAAGATTGACCGTGAACTCGCCTTGGCGTTTGGGCGTCGTGCGCACGGGCGCAAACGTCGCCGAGGTACGCCGCATCGCGTCGCCCCCGGCGCGGAATTCCTGAGGCATCTCGTTTTCGGACGCCTTCGACGACTTCCTCGCCGGCACGGCGGCGAGGATGGACGGCAGCACCACGACGATACATAATGTGCAAAGAGACAGCGTGTGCAAGTTCATACGCAAAAGTATACCCAAGTTCCCGCGTACTTGTCAATTGCCTACCTCGAACGCAGAACCGCGCCGACGGGACGAAAGTGTGCTATAATGTTGCCGCCATGAAAAGAATAATACTCTTCCTTGCCACGAACTTCGCCGTCATGATCGTCATGATGGTGGCATTCCACGTCGTATGCGCGTTGATGGGAATCGACCCGAACGCCGCCTTCTACGGAACCGGGCTGGACATGACGTCGCTCGCGGTGTTCTCGCTGATATTCGGCATGGGCGGCTCGCTTGTATCGCTGTTGCTCTCCAAGACCATCGCGAAGTTCAGCGTCGGCGCGACGACCATCGACGGCTCCGAGGGCGAGGCGGAGCGCTGGCTCGTGGACACCGTCCGCTCGCTCGCCGAGCGCGCGAACGTGAAGATGCCGGAGGTCGCCATATACGAAGGCGAGGCGAACGCGTTCGCCACCGGGGCGTTCCGCAACTCCGCGCTCGTCGCCGTATCCACGCGCATCATGGAGCAGATGACGCGCGAGGAACTGCGGGCCGTGCTGGGGCACGAAATGAGCCACGTCGCAAACGGGGACATGGTGACAACCACTCTCGTCCAGGGCGTGTTGAACGCCTGCGTGATATTCTTCTCCCGGCTGGTTGCCGCCGTGGCGTCCGGAGCGCTTTCGAACGGAAGGGATCGAAGGGGCTCGTCGCACGGAACCTACTACCTCGTGTACTACATAATGCAGATGACACTCGGCATCGCCGCGTCCCTCATCGTATACTGGCATTCGCGCCGCCGCGAATACGCGGCGGACGCCGGCAGCGCGAACCTGCTCGGATCGCCGTCCTCTATGATCGCCGCGCTCCGCAGGCTGGGCAACCTCCGCCCCGGCGTGTTGCCCGATTCCCTCCGGGCGATGGGCATAACCGGTTCGCACACTTCGCTTTTCTCCACGCACCCGTCGATCGAAGATCGCATCGCCGCCCTTGAACGGCTGCAGCAGGGTTTCCCGGCGTAAAGCCCCTCGCACAAAACGCCGGGAATGTGGTAGAATATCAATTCATACAGGAGAAGGAAGAATGAGCGAGAAGAAATTGCTGTTGTCCGGAAACGAGGCCGTCGCGCGCGGCGCGGCGCAGGCCGGCTGCATAGTGGCCAGCGCATACCCCGGGACGCCGTCCACGGAGATCCTCGAGAACATCGCGAAGTTCAAGGACACCGTGAAGTGCGAGTGGGCCGTGAACGAGAAAGTCGCCATGGAGACCGCTATCGGCGCGTCCATGGCAGGGGCGCGTTCCCTCACCGCGATGAAGCACGTGGGCCTGAACGTGGCGATGGATCCGCTCATGACGTTCACCTTCGTGGGCGCGACGGGCGGCATGGTCGTCGTCACGGCGGACGACCCCGGAATGCACTCCTCGCAGAACGAGCAGGACAACCGCAACATCGCCAAGTTCGCCCGCGCCCCGATGTTCGAGCCGTCCGACAGCCAGGAGGCCTACGACATGACGCTGGCCGCGTTCGAGACGTCCGAGAAGTACCGCGTGCCCTGTTTCCTGCGCCTCACCACGCGCACGTCGCACTCCAGCTCGCTCGTGGATCTCGGCGACTTCCGCCCGGCGCCGCACCCGGTCATCCCGTACAAGAAGGACATCTCCCGCACGATTCCGGTGCCGGCGTTCGCTCGCGGGCAGCGCCTCGCCGCGCAGAAGCGCGAACAGGAAATGGCGCGGGCGGCGTCGCGTTCGAGGTTCAACCGCGTGGAGCCCGGCAAGAAGCAGATCGGCATCATAACGAGCGGAGTGGCGTACCAGTACGTGAAGGAAGTGTTCCCCGAGTTCACTATTCTCAAACTGGGCTGGACGAATCCGTTCCCCGCCGATCTCGTGAAGCGTTTCGCGAAAACCGTGCGTCACGTGCTCGTGGTCGAGGAGCTGGACCCGTTCATCGAAAGCCAGGTGCGCGCGCTCGGAATCAAGGTGCAGAGCCACAAGACCGAGCTCAACATGCTCGAACTCAACCCCGACCGCCTCCAGAACCTCCGCCACGAACTGCTCAAGGACGTGCCGAAGGCGAAAGCGGCGAAGCCGGACGCGTCGCTGCCCACGCGCCCGCCCGTGCTGTGCGCGGGCTGCGGGCACCGCGGCGTGTTCTACACGCTCGCGAAGCTCGGCGCCACCGTGACCGGCGACATCGGCTGCTACACCCTCGGGGCGTTTCCGCCCCTCAACGCGATGGATTCCACCATCTGCATGGGCGCGTCCATCGGCAACGCCGCAGGAATGCGCAAGGCCGGAATGAAAGGACGCATCTGCGCGGTCCTCGGCGACTCCACCTTCTTCCACAGCGGCCTCACCGGAATCCTCTCCGCCCACTACAACGGCACTCCCGTGACGACAGTGGTGCTCGACAACCGCATCACCGCCATGACAGGCCACCAGGACAACCCCGGCACCGGCAAGACTCTCCCCGGCGATCCTGCGCCCGTCACGGAAATCGCCGACGTCGCCAAGGCCATGGGCTACAAGAAGGTCGTGAAGGTCTCCGCCGACGACCTTGCGGAACTCGAAAAGGTTCTCAAGGACGCGATGGACGGCGACGAGGGAGCCGTGATCATAGCCTACGCGCCGTGCCGCATCGCCGCGAAGCTCACGAAAGAAGGGCTTTGCGCCGTGGACGAGAAAAAGTGCAAAGCCTGCGGCGCCTGTTTCAAGATGGGCTGCCCCGCCATGACGCGCGGCAGGGAGATCGCCCCCGGACGCTTTCAGATGAAGATCGATCCGTCGCTCTGCGCCGGCTGCAAGCAGTGCGGGCAGGTCTGCAAGTTCGGCGCGATAACGCGGGTGCGGTGATGCGCATCGCAAAACTGGCATTGGCCGCCGCCGCGCTCGTCGCCGGATGCGCATCATGGCGTTTCCAGCCGCTCCGTTCGACGCGCTTCGTGGACGACAACGGCAACTACGCGCACGTCGCATACGGGCGCGACACCGAGGAACACCACTCTACCTTCACGCTCGCCAACGGCGCGCGCATCCCGTTTTCCAGCAGGAACGCAATGCGCGTGGAACTGCCTGACGGGACGAGCTTCATCGCATACCAGCGTCTCACGCCCGCCGGCTCTCTCTACAAGACCGAGGACGGCGAGTGGGAGTTTTTCGAGAGCGGTGCCGGTTGCATCATCGCCCAGATGGCGGAAGACGGGTCGGGCTACATCCCGCGATTCCGCGGCACGCTTTGCGCAACGGTGCGCGACCCGGTGTCGGACGAAGAACTTAAGCAGAAAAGAGAGATGAACGAAAGATGGAGAACGAACCCGGCCGCGCGGAATCCGGAACAATGAATCCGCTCGACAATATCCGCGTCGTGCTCGTAGGCACGCTATACACCGGCAACGTGGGCAGCGCCTGCCGCGCAATGGCGAACATGGGCTTCCACCGTCTCGTCCTCGCCGCGCCCAACCTCCAGAACTCGTGGGACGAAGGCGAGCGGATGGCCGTGCACGCGACGGACATCATCCGCGACCGCGTGGAGACCGCGACGTTCGAGGAGGCCGTGGCGGACTGCGTGGCGGTCGTGGGCACCACGGCGCGAGGCGGTCTCTACCGCCAGCACGTCAAGGCTCCACGCGACTGCGCGGCTGAACTGCTCGCCCTCGCCGCGACCGGCCCCGTCGCGCTCGTGTTCGGGCGCGAGGACAAAGGGCTCCTCAACGAGGAAATCGCCCAATGCACGCACCTCGTCCGCATCCCCGTCGACGAGGGCTACACCTCGATAAACCTTTCGCAGGCCGTCCTCATCACCTGCTACGAGCTGTTCACCGCCACGGGACGCTACCAGCCTCCGCACGAGAAGGCTCCCCCCGCGCCGCAGGCGCAGAAGATGCAGCTGATGAAAAACTGGCAGACGATGTTGCGCGACATCGGCTTCATGGAGGAGAAGCAGACCGAACACATGATGCAGGGCATCCACCGCATTTTCTCTCGAGGAGTGCAGACGCGCGACGACGCCGCCATAATGCTCGGCGTCGCCCGCCAGGCGCTTTGGGCGCACCGAAATCCCGCGCTGGAAGGGCGCAAGCCTTCCATTGGCTGAGCCATGTTCCGGACGGGGCGCAACTTCATTGACGGCATAGCCGTCGAGGTGGAGCGCAAGCGCGTGCGGCGCATCAACGTGCGCGTCTCGTCCGACGGCATTGTGCATCTCTCCGTTCCACGATGGTGTACGCTCGCCGAAGGCGAGGCTTTTCTTCGCGCCAACTGGAAATGGGCCGTGGCCGCGCGCGGAAAAATGCTCGCCCGCCGCACGGTCTTTCGCGCTCCCCTGACGCCGGAACAGCTGGCGTCGTTCGCCGCGCTCGTGGCTGAGCTGCATTCGGCATGGTGCGCACGCCTCGGCGAATCCGATGTGGAATGGAAACTGCGCACCATGAAGACTCTCTGGGGATCGTGCAACTTTCGCAAGCGCCGTGTGACGTACAACCGCGAATTGGCGCGTTTCGCCCGCGAACTTGTGGAATATGTCGTCGTACACGAACTTACCCACCTGCGCGTTCACGACCACGGCCCGGCGTTCCGTGCGCTGATGGACGAGCGCCTCCCCGACTGGCGCATACTCCGCCGCCGCCTCTCGTCTCATGGCGTGGCGGATTGACCGCGGCGTATGCTATTTGATAGAATACCGGCATGAAAACGAACTTCACGATTCATGACGCCATGTTTTGCACCGTCGCCGTCTGCGCGACTTCTCTAATCGCAGCGGTCGGCCCTGCGATTGTGTCCGCCGATACGCTGGCAGACAAATTCCGTTCGCCGCCGCCGGAAAGCAGCCCTGACACGTACTTCTTCCTCATAGGCGGCAATGTGGCCACGAACGGCATGACCGCCGACCTGGAGGCGATAAAGTCCGCCGGAATCGGCGGCATAAACCTCTTCCACGGACAGTTCGGCGGACCTTGGCCAGGCGTCACGCCGCAAATCCCATGTCTCAGCGCGGAGTGGGACGACATAATAAGGCACGCGACGAAGGAATGCAAACGGCTTGGCTTGCGGCTCTCGATGCAGAACTGTCCGGGCTGGGCGCTTTCCGGCGGGCCGTGGATCGATGACGAGAACGCAATGCGCCACCTCGCATGGAGCCACCTCTTCGCCGACGGCGGGAAGCGCATCGAGGCGAAACTCCCGCGTCCGCCAGGACGCGACTACCGGGACGTGGCCGTGCTCGCATTCCCGGCAACGGACGGCGACTGGATACACGGCATTCGCCCCGTGTCCGTGAAAGGCTCGATCGATGCCGACTGGAACGCATGGCAAACCGCCAGGAAGGCGATACACGTGCCAGGCGGAAAGGATGTCAAAATAGAGTTCACGTTTGCGAAGCCGGAAACGATCCGCACTATGGAGCTGCCGCCGATCAACAGCATGGGCCACGGATGGTGCTACGACCCCGCGACGCGCGTGACGCTCGAGGCCGGAGGAAAGACGCTTGTGGACAGGCGGCTGCCCGCAGCGAACTGGCAGGACGACCGCCCGGTGTCCTTCGCGTGCGACGAGACCGTGGCGAGCCGCGCAGTCGTGACGCTGCGCGGAAACCATGCGTTCAAACTCGGCAAGATATGGTTCTTCAACTCCGCCAGAAACGACGACTGGGAGGCGCAGGCGGGGTGGACGCTCCGAAACCTGATGCGCAACCCGCCGGCGAAACAGAGCGAGGCGGCGTGGGTGAAGTCCTCCGCCGTGCGCAACTTGACGAAGATGATGAAGCCGGACGGTTCGTTCTCTTGGGACGCGCCGGAAGGCCGCTGGACGATCATCCGCGCCGGCCACGTCAATACCGGCCAGATGAACGGCCCGGCGCCGAAGGAGGGCAGGGGATTCGAATGCGACAAGCTTTCCGCAAAGGCCGCCGACCTGCAGTTCGACAGTTTCCTCGGACGGCTATTCGGACGCAACGGACCGGCGCAAGGCGGCCTTGACACGCTTCACATCGACAGCTGGGAATGCAAACGCCAGACATGGACGGAGGGGCTCGACGGCATTTTCGCGTCGCGCATGGGATACGATCTCTTTCCTTGGCTTCCGGCGGTGTTCGGGTACGTGGTGGATAGCCCCGTCGAAACGGAGAAGTTCCTAGACGACTGGCGCGGATTCATCGCCGATCTCATATGCGAGAACTTCTACGCCCGCTCGGCGAAACGGGCGCGCGAGAACGGAATGGCGATTTCCTTCGAGACCTCGTTCGGGGACGTGATTCCAGGCGACGTGATGAAATACTACAAGCACGCCGACCTGCCGATGTGCGAGTTCTGGCAGCCCCGCAAGCCCAGTTTCGTCGGTTCGTTCGACTTCAAGCCCGTCAAGCCGTGCGTCTCCGCCGCGCACCTTTACGGCAAAAAAAGTGTCGGCGCGGAAGCGCTCACGTCGTTTGACCTGACGTGGGACGAAAAACTGCGCGACTTGAAGTACGTGGCGAACCTGCACCTCGCTGAAGAAGTCACGCACATGGTACTCCACACATACACGCACAATCCTCGCACGGACTGGCTGCCGCCCGGCACGTCTTTCGGCGCGAAAATCGGAACTCCGTTCCTGCGCGGACAAACCTGGTGGAGGTTCATGCCGCACTTCACCGCCTACCTTTCCCGATGCCAGATTATGCTTGAAGCCGGACGCACCGTGCGCGACGTTCTGTGGTATCTTGGCGACGAATGGGACAACCGTCCCGCTCACGATTCTCCGTTTCCCGAAGGGCACAGATACGACTACTGCAATCCCGACGCCCTGCTCACGCGCCTTTCGGCGGACGCCAACGGCATGTGGGCGACGCCGGACGGAACAGCCTACCGCGTGCTTTGGCTGCCCGAATGCCGCAAAATGCTCCCGGAGACGATGGAGAAAATCCTTGTCGAACTTCGCCGCGGAGCGGTCGTCGCGATGTCCGCCCTGCCGCAGGAAGCGGCCACGCTCAAAGGCGGAGACGAAACGCGCCGCCGTTTCGCGAAGGCTAGGGAGGCGTTTGAGCGCAGGGAAATCGGTGCCGGACGGCTCTACGTCGGGAAGGAGATTGGCGACGTTCTGAAAGCGGAAAAGGTCGCACCGGACTTTCTTGGCAAAGGGCTCGCGTGGAACCATCGCAGCTCGGCTCGATCGGACTGGTACTTTGTGACGCCGTCAACGCAGGGCAAGGGCTTTGAAGGCACGGTTAGCTTCCGCATACAGTCTCCGTCCGTCGAGATTTGGCACTCCGAAACAGGCGCGTCGGAGCCGGCAAACGTCGTCTCGCGCGATGGCGGGCGCACGTCCGTTGCACTCTCCCTTGCGCCGCACGAGGCTTGCTTCGTCGTGTTCGGAGAGAGTGCGGCGACTGGCAGGGCGCGTTGTACCCAACGTGTCGCGTCGGGAAGGCGCATGTCCTCACGCGCCGTCGGGCCGTGGAAGGTGCATTTCTCGGAAGGATGGGGGATGCCTGCGAAGATGGCGCTCAAGGAACTGAAACCGTGGAAGGAATTTGGCGAGACGTCTGAAGCGCGCGCGTTTTCAGGCACGGCAGAGTACTGCGCAGAATTCACGATCGACGGCAAAGTGCATGGCGGCAAGATGATGCTGGACCTCGGCAGAGTTGAATCGCTTGCGGAGATTGAAGTGAACGGCAGGAATGTCGGAGTGTTGTGGTCTTTCCCGTATTCCATCGATATTTCCGGCGCCGTGAGGGATGGCGTCAACAGCCTGAAGGTGAAAGTGACCGACACTTGGTTCAATCGACTCGTGTTCGACGCCGGGCAGCCGGAGGGGAAGCGCCGTACCTGGACGATTGCAGGGCCGGGGAAGAACGAGCCGCTCCGCATTTCCGGTCTGATCGGCCCGGTACGCCTAGTGGCAGAGTGCTTCGCACGGTAAAGCACGCGTCCTCACGCGCCGCCGCAAATGGTTTGCATACCTTTCGTTTTCGGCGGGCGAGGACGCCCGTCCTCCCGTTTTGCGTTCCTTTAGGCTTACAATCGTTTCCCTATAGGCTCGCAGCCGTGCCCCTATAGGCTCACGGCTGTAGATAGGTACGCGTCATCCTCTTGCTAAAGGGACACCGTACTTTCCCTATAGGGATATATGCACAAAGTGGGGTATTTATGCGCACAAAGTGGGGTGTTTATGCGCATAAAGTGGGGGTGTTTGTGTGCATAAAGTGGGGTGTTTGTGTTTATATCCCTATAGGGATTTGCCGCTGCCCTT
>JAFPNP010000003.1 GCA_017411125.1 Kiritimatiellia bacterium | reverse complement strand
TGACGCGAAAACAGGGAAAAGGAAACAGTTGCAATGAAAAGACTTTTGATCGTTTGCGCCGCCGTGTCGGCGTGCGCTTGCGCTTGGGCAGACCTTGAAGGGCAGCCTGTATACAAGATGACCGAGGCCCAGCTGGTCGAGGTGGCGAAAAACGGAGCGCTCGACGACCGCATGACCGCGTGCCAGGAGCTGGCCCACCGCGGAACGGCGGCGAGCGTCCCCGTGCTTGCGGCGATGCTCGCCGAAAAGGAGCCGTCCGTGTTCCACTCCGCGCTATACGCGCTCCAGAACATTCCGGGCGCGGAGGTGGACGCCGCGCTGGCTGCGGCTGCGGCTGACGCGGCTCTATCCGAACCCTCGCGCGCGGCGATCGCGCACGTGCGGGCCGCGCGGGCCGGGAAAGTGTTCGCCCTCGAATGCTATGAAGGCGCGACGGCGGTGGTCACGGCGTTTCCTGAAAAGACAGCCGCGCAGAAGGGCGACATGGCCGTGTTCCCCGCGCTCGTCGAAGAGGCGTCCGGTTCCGGCCGTTCGGCCATCGTGGCGCGTTTCCAGCTTGCCGGGTTTCCCAACGCGGAGGCGGACGCGAGATTGCTCGAGCTGGCGCGCGGCGCCGATCTGAAGAAGGCGCGAATGGCCGTTGGCGTGCTGGGCGACCGCCGTACGCGCGCCGCGCTTCCGCAGATTCTCGCCGTTGCGCGTTCGACGGGCGACGAGCGGCTCCGCGTCGAGGCGTTCAAGGCAGTTTCGCAGCTCGCCGACGCCCGTAGGGATCTTCCCGCCGTGCTGGATCTTCTTGCCGCAATGCCGGAAGAAGAGCGCCTTGCCGGCGCGATCGTCCGAATGCTCTCGCAGGAGTTCGAGTACGAGGTGAAGCCCGTCAAGGTGGTCGAGGCGTTCTTCGGCAACTTCGAAACGAGGCGCGTGGCGAACGTGAAGTTGATGGTCGATTCGCTGATCGAGGCCGGGTCGCGCGAAATCATGTCCGGATGCCGCCTTGTGGGACGCGGCGGATTCCACTCGGATCCCGCGCCGGGACTGGGCAAGGAATTGCGCATCGCCTACACCGTGGGCGGCGGCCCCGTTCGCCGCGAGACGGTGCCGGAAAACGCCATGCTTTCGTTCGGCGAGAGCGTGCTGCCCGAAGCCATCGCGAAGCCGCTTGTCGATGCCGCATTGCGGGCGAAGGGGACGGCGCATGCCGCGCTCAGGCGCGTCGTGAGCGCCCTGGAGCGCCGCGGCCGCGTGCCGGGTTCGGACGCCGTGCTGTTCCGCAAGCTGTTCAACGGCAACGACCTTGACGGATGGAAGCAGGACGGCGATTTCTTCTACGCGAAAGACGGCGTTCTCGTGGGCGAGTCCACGCCGCAGAAACCGTGCCGCAGGAGCCAGTACCTCGTGTACGCGAAGGAGCAGCTTGCGGACTTCGAGCTGCGCGGTTCGTTCCGCCTGAGCGCGTCCGCCAACTCCGGCATCCAGCTGCGCAGCACCGACAGCACGGTGAAGGACACCGGCTACCAGGCCGATATGGACGGGAAGGGCGCGATCGTGGGCTACCTCTTCTGCACCGGGCAGCATCTCGTCGGACAGCGCGGCGCTGACGTGGCGCTTTCCGACAACGGGCGCAAGGACGTCGTGCGCTTTGCCGAAGACAAGGAGATGCAGCAGGTCTACCGTCCCGGAGAATGGAACGACATCCGCGTTGTCGCCAAGGGACGCATCCTCGCTGTCTGGATCAATGGCGTGCGCACGGTTTCCGTGATCGATTCGCGCAAGTCGTATCTTCCCGACACGGGCTATATCTCGATACAGCTGCATCAAGGCCATCCGATGAAGGTCGAGTTCCGCGACTTGCGCGTCCGCACGGACGAAGTGGCGCTTGACGGCGCATTCGAGAACGTTCTCATGCAACGCATGGCGAATCTTCTCAAGGGCGACGCGCCGTCGCTCGAGGGCGCGAGCTGGATCTGGCATGAAAAGGCGCAGAACACGCAGGGTGCGAAGGTGGCGTTCCGAGCCGAGCTGGACCTGCCGAAAGGCGAAATCGAGAAGGCGGGGCTGTTTTTCTCCTGCGACGACAGCGCGGTGTTTTCGATCAACGGCAAAGAAGTGGCGCGCCAGACCGGCAGCAAGCTGTGGTACACGCCTACGGCGGTTTTCGGCGCCGACACCAATCTTGCCGCCGGACGAAACAACGTGCTTGAAGTCGCCGCCGCGAACAACATGGGCGGGGCGGCCTTCATCGCGGCCGTCGAGGTGACGTACAAAGACGGGCGCATCGTGCGCCTCCCGACCGGAAAGCGCGGCTGGAGGGCTTCGCTGGACGGCAAGAAGTTCGACGAGCCGTCGATAGTGGGCGCATACGGCTGCGAACCTTACGGCAAGTTCAAATAGTCACGACAAAATCCATTCTGGGTAAAGCGTGGGCACGGTATGGCAAAACCGTGCCCACGCTTTTACAAAACCGTGCCCACGCTTTTGTCAAACCGTGCCCACGGATTTGCCAAATCGTGCCCACGGATTTGATAAACTGTGCCCACGCTTTTGTCAAACCGTGCCCACGGATTTGCCATAGCCCCTAGGGGGCAGACCAATTAAGGCTGTGGCAAGACTTGTCTGGCGACGAGGTACGGGCGTGAGGGTGTATGTCTCTGCGCACCGACATAAGCGCAATGGCGTATATTAATTATGGATTGTATGCGGCTGGGATAAAGGGTATAATATATATCTTTCCAGAAAACGAAGGCAGTGACAATGAACGACAAATCTTCTATGGCCGGCTTTGCCGCCCTGCTCGACCAGCAGCTCAGGAATTTCCGCAAGGGATTCAATCCCGGCGACACCGTCTCCGCGCGTGTCGTGCGCGTGGGCGAGGAGTACGTCACGCTGGACGTCAACTCCAAGAACGTCGGCCTCATGCCGGTGGCGGACGTGACGGACGGCGACGGCGAGATCACCGTCAAGCGAGGCGACACGATCGACGCGACGTTCGTGTCGATGCAGAAAGACGCGTATATCTTCGCCAAGGCGGACGTGGCGGAGTCCGCCGCGATGACGTCGACGGACCAGACCATTCAGCACGCATTCGACAACGGACTGGTTCTCGACGGCACGGTGGAGAAAGAGGTCAAGGGCGGATACGAGGTGACCGTGTGCGGGCAGCGCGGGTTCTGTCCTTATTCCCAGATCGACCGCGTGCGCAAACCGGCCGCCGCCGGCGAGGAGAACCCTTACGTTGGGCGCAAGTTCCAGTTCGTCGTCCAGGAGTACGGCGCTGACGACCGAGGCGTGAACCTGATCGTGAGCCGCCGCGCCGTGCAGGAGCGCGAACTGCAGGTCGCCAGGGACTATCTGCGCGACACGCTCGACGAAGGGCAGACGCTAAACGGAACGGTCGTGAAGGTGCTGGATTTCGGCGCGTTCGTCGATCTCGGCGGCGTGGAGGGCCTCGTGCCCGTCCGCGAAATCTCTTGGGACAAGGTCAACAACCCCAACGACTTCCTCAAGGCCGGCGATCTCGTCACCGTGAAAATCCTTTCTCTCGATTGGGAGCGCGAACGCATTTCTCTCTCCATCCGCCAATGCCAGGCGAAGCCGCTCAAGCCGCGCACGCCGGAGGAAATCGCCCGCGACGCCGAAGCGCAGGACGTGGCCGACTGGATGGAAGCGCACAAGGGAGAAAGCGACGCGTTCAGTTCCCTCGGCAGCGCATTCGACGGCCTGAAGCTCTGACGCGCGTCAGAACCAGGGCAGGTTCTCGCGGATGAATGGGAAGAGGACGGACGCTACCAGTTCGGCGTTCATGCGGTGCCCGCCTTCGAATCCGCGATCCATGCCTGGATAATGCGAAGCGAATACGGGGCGCGACTCGCGCGCCACGGGGTCGGCGTCGCCGAACAATCCGTGGCACAGAGTTTTGTCTTCGTCGTCGATTCCGTCGAACTGGCGTTCCTCCATCTCGGCGAAGTGCTGGATCGTCTCCTTGTACACGTGGAAGTCCGTCGCGCCGTCCCGGCGCTTGTTGAGCCACTTGTGTTTCCCGACGGAAAGGATGAAGTAGCACTTCGACAGCGCGAAGCACGGATTGATGCAGATCCGCGCGATGCCGTGCAGCTGCTGCGCGTACATCGCGCCCATCGAAGTGCCGATCACGAGGTCGGGGCTTTCCTTTTCGGCAAGCCCCTTGATGAACGGAAGCGCCTCCGCGGCGTCGACCGGGATGTCCGGCGCGACCACGGCGCATCTTGCATATGCCGCCCTGCGGTCGTAATATTCGCGCCGCAGCAAGGCAACCGTTCCGCTCGCGCCGGACGACGCGAATCCGTGGAGGTACAGAATCTTCTTCATTCCGTCCGCGGTCAGAGGCGGATGCAGGAGATGGAGTGCGGCGGAAGCGCCACCTTGCCGTCCTTGACGGGAAGGGCGATCTCCACGGGAACGACGCGGTTCTCGTTGCCGATGTCGTTGAAGGCGTCAGGCGAGTCGCCCGCAAGCACTGTGGCCTTGAGGACCGTCGCGGACGTCAGAGCGGACACGTCCATCTGCACCGAAGCGTCGGGATGCTTGTTGGCTACGGCCATGACGCGGCGAGAGCCGTCGTTGGAGACGGTGAGCACGGCGTCCAGCACGGGGACGGTGGATTTGCCGTCGGAAAGCCTGCCGCAGTCCACGTCGAGTGCCGAGAAGTTGGGTTCCAGCAGATGCGTGTACATCCAGAACACGTGGTACGACGTGCGCTTGACGATGCCTTTATCATGTACGAACACCGCGCCGCGCGTGTTCACGACAGGCGAGAAGTTCGCCATCTTCACGATGTCGCAGTGGCGGAGGCAGGTGTTGAGGAAGCAGGCGGTGAACACGGCGTCCGCCATTGTGTATATCGAAGCCTTGTCGTTCTCGCGGCGCGCTTCGTAGTTCATGACGGCGCCGCGGCGATAGTTGCCGAGGCCTGGATGGTACCAGCCGCGCAGGTTCCATTCGTCGAACGCGATGCCGATCTTGCCGCCGCCGAAGCCGGCTTTCTCCAGCGTCTTGATGGTCCGCTTGATGTCGCCCTCCGGCCTTTTGGTTTGAAGCATGCATTTCAGGTACGGAGTGTAGCTGCCGGCGTAGTAGCCGTGTACGCTCACGTAGTCGAGAAGGTAGCCCGCCGACTTGAGCAGCGGAAGCGTCCATCCTTCGTCCGGCAGGGCGGCGGCGAGCAGCTTGATGCGCCGGTCCGTGCCGCGCATCATCTTGGAGCTTTCGCGCACGAGCGGCCCCCACTGCTGGACGGTCTTCGCGCCGATCTCGTGCCCGCCCCAGTTTTCGTTGCCGACGCTCCAGTACATCACGTCGTGCGGCTTCGCGTAGCCGTTCGCGATGCGCTGGCGGCCCCACTTGCCGACGTCGAGGTTGCAGTATTCGACCCAGTCGCTCATCTCCTCTTCGTTGCCGGTTCCGGCGTTCGTGCAGATGTAGGGTTCGCATCCGACCTTGCGGCACCACTTGACGTACTCGTCCGTGCCGAACGTGTTGGGATCCTCGACGGCCCAGGCCTTGTTCCACATCGGCTGGCGGTTCGGCCCGACGCCGCACTTCCAGTGGTAGTCGGAAACGTAGCATCCGCCCGGCCAGCGCACGATCGGGCACTTGATCTCGCGCAGCGCCTCGATCACGTCCTTGCGGAAGCCGTCCTCGTCGGAGAGCGCGTGCTTCGGCCAGAACAGCCCGCCGTACACCTGGTTGTCGAAATGCTCGATGAAGTGGCCGAAGATCATCGGGTCGTACTTCATGGCCTTCGCGCCTTTCGCGGGCGCGGCAGCGGCGGCGCGGCGCGAGGTGTCGGCGACGGTGGCGGATTCCATGACGAGCCGCCCGTCAAGCCAGGCTCGGATGCGCTCGTCGGTGCATTCCACCTTCACGTCGTACCAGCGGCCCTGCTCGATCGAGCCGGCGACCTGCACGCGCTTGAACGGCGGCTGTTCGATTCCGTGGGATTTGTTGTACCATCCGCCGAAGATTACCCATTCGCCGCCGCCGGCCAGATGCGGCACGCCGGTCTGCACGAGGAAACCCTCCGGTCCGTCCACGCGCCGCGCCTTGACGGAGAGCGTAACGTTGCGGAACGTGCCCGGAATGGAAAGCACCGCGGCCCCGCGCTCTGCGAAAGACGCGGTTTGGGAAAGCATCCCGTTTGCAGACGTCCACTTGCCTGCGCCGTGGCTCGTCCAGCCATTGATGCCGGAGGCGTCCTTGAAGTCGCTTGAAAACAGCGTTTCGCCGGAACGCCCGGTGATGCGCAGTTCCTTGAAGTCGGCTTTGGTCGAGTACGTGCCCAGGCCAAGACGGAAGTCGAACGCCTGCGCCGCCTGGAACGCGCAAAGGCACGCCATGGCCGCAACAATGTTTTTCATGTGTCTAGTCTCCATTTTATGGTTTCTCCTTGACGAACAGTATATCAAAACACGGCGGACAAGTCACGCCGTCAGAGCTGTATGCAGGATATCGAATGCGGCGGAAGCGCCACCTTGCCGTCCTCGACCGGGAACGCGACTTCCGCCGGGATGACGCGACTCTCGCTGCCGATGTCGTTGAAGGCGTCGGGCGAATCGCCCGCAAGCACGGTGGCCTTGAGGGCCTTTGCGGAAGTCAGGGCGGAAACGTCAAGCCGCACCGCGGCGTTGGGATGCTTGTTGGCCACGGCCATCACGCGGCGCGAACCGTCGTCGGAGACGGTGAGCACGGCGTCCAGCACGGGGACGACGGTCTTGCCGTCGGAAAGCCTGCCGCAGTCCACGTCGAGCGCGGAGAAGTTGGGTTCGAGCAGGTGCGTGTACATCCAGAACACGTGGTATGTGGTGCGTTTGACGATTCCCTTGTCATGCACGAACACCGCGCCGCACGTGTTCACGACCGGCGAGAAACACGCCATCTTCACGATGTCGCAGCGGCGGAGGCAGGTGTTGAGGAAGCAGGCGGTGAAAACGGCGTCCGCCATGGTGTATGACGCAGCCCTGTCGTTCACGCGGCACGCCTTGTAGTTCATGACGGCGCCGCGGCGGTAGTTGCCGAGGCCGGGGTGGGCCCAGCCGCGCAGGTTCCATTCGTCGAACGCGATGCCGACCTTGCCGCCGCCGAATCCGGCTTTCTCCAGCACGGCGACCGTGCGCTCGATCTCGCCCTTGGGGCGTTCAGTCTGCATCATGCACTTCAGGTACGGTTCGTAGCCGCCGGCGTAGTATCCGTGAATGCTCACGTAGTCGAGAAGGTAGCCCGCCGTCTTGAGCAGCGGAAGGGACCATTTTTCGTTGGGCAGGGCGAGGGCGGGGGCGAGAAGCTTTATGCGCCGGTCCGTGCCGCGCATCATCTTTGCGCTCTCGCGCACGAGCGGACCCCATTGCTGGACGGTCTTCGCGCCGATTTCGTGCCCGCCCCAGTTTTCGTTGCCGACGCTCCAGTACATCACGTCGTGCGGTTTCGGGTAGCCGTTCGCGATGCGCCGGCGGCCCCACTTGCCGACGTTGAGGTTGCAGTACTCCACCCAGTCGCTCATCTCCTCCTCGCCGCCGGTTCCGGCGTTCGTGCAGATGTAGGGTTCGCAGCCGATCTTGCGGCACCACTTGACGTACTCGTCCGTGCCGAACGTGTTGGGGTCCTCGACGGCCCAGGCCTTGTTCCACATCGGCTGGCGGTTCGGCCCGACGCCGCATTTCCAGTGGTAGTCGGAAACGTAGCATCCGCCCGGCCAGCGCACGATCGGGCACTTGATATCGCGCAGCGCCTTTATCACGTCCTTGCGGAAGCCGTCCTCGTCGGAGAGCGCGTGCTTCGGCCAGAAGAGCCCGCCGTACACCTGGTTGTCGAAATGCTCGATGAAGTGGCCGAAGATCATCGGGTCGTACTTCATTGCCTTCGCGCCCTTTGCGGGCGCAACGGCCGCCCCGCGCCCGGCGGAAGACTCCGCTCCGTGGGCGTTTAACGTCTGCGCCGCATGGAACGCGCAAAGGCACGCCATGGCCGCAACAATGTTTTTCATGTGTCCAGTCTCCATTTCAGGTTTCTCCTTGACGGATAGTATATCAAAAGACACAGAGGCCAGTCGCGCGCTACGGCGGCTTGAGGATAAGCCGCCCTCTCAAAGAGCCGCTACCGCACGATGACCACAATCCCGAGCTTGCCGATACGCGCTTTGCCGCCGGACACGATTACATCCCAGCCCTTCGGCAGGTTCGCCACCGTCGGCTTGCCGACGATCGTGCCGCCTCTGATGAATGTGAAGCCGCGCGAATATTTGCCCGTGAGGTTCTCGGGATCGATCAGGTTGAACGTCGCGCCGGAAAGGTCGATCGTTCCAGTGTTCGCGATGCTGTCGCCCACACGCAGGTCTGTCGTGCCGTTCACCACGAGCGTGCCGCCCGCCACCGTGCCGCCGCCGAGGACGAGCGACGGCTGCACGAGCGTGTTGCCGCCGAGATCGAGCGTGCCGCCGGATGCGAGGTTGAGCGTGCGGGAGACGGTCCCCGATCCTGCTTCGGCGCTCTTAGCCGATATGGCGGCAATCTGCTCCGCCGTCGCGTCGGGCCCCGTCGCCGCGCTAAGCGCAAGCGCATCGTCGCTCAGCACGCCGCGCCATACGCGCACTTCGTCGTATGTGGCGTGCGCATCGGGCTCGGCCCACTGGCTGCGGCCGAGGTAGAGGCTGCCGCCGGAAATGCTCGACAGCACCCAGTTCGGAACGGTATGGTTCAGCTCCTTGATGTCCGAGAGGTCGGACGTTTTGCGGCGGACGAGGCGCATTACGGACGACGTTCCGTCTTTCCGTATGGTGAATGCTATGTGGAAATTAATCCCGGTCTCGCCGCCCGGCGTGAAGAAATCGTCTACGGTGCCGGAGTCGAAGACCTTACCGCCGCCGTTGTTAACCCAGATTATCGTCTTGGGTGTTGTAGTGACAGTCCACGGAATGGCGAGATACCTGCCGGAGCCAGGCCCCCAATCGACAAGACGGCCGTTGTTCACGACTTCGTTGCACCTGCCCCATATCTCTATGGTTACGTCGCTGTCCAAAACGAGACTGCTGCCGAGATTGATCGAGCCGGTACCTTGCGTCGTGCCGTTCAGCGTCGCCTCGCCGTCGGAAAGCGAAACGTTGGCGCCGAGCGCCGTCGCATGGGAGGTTCCCACGCTGTCGTTCAGGTCGCCGTTGAACGACCAGCGATGGGCGAGGGAGGTTGCTGGTGCGCTGTTGTCGCCACTGGACGCCAAGGCGAGCGTACCGCCCGTGACGTTGAGCGTGGCGACGGGCGGGATGGAGTCCACCGTGAGCGTGCCATCTCCCGTCTTTGTCAAAACGGCGTCGCCGCTCGTCTCGATGCCGCAGCCGGTGATTTTGGTGTCGTGCCCGTCGGTGTCGATTGCAGTGCCGCCGTTCATGATGACGAGGTTGTCGATGTTCTTGATGATGCCGATGTCGCTTGACTGCGTGCTGTTGGCCGTTCCGCCGTCCTTGGCGACTTTGATCGTTCCGCCGTTGAGTACGACGGTGGAGTTTCCGCTGATTTCGGTGATAGTGGGCGTGATCACCGTGCCGCCGTTCATCGTGAAGCGGCCCGTGCCTCTACAGCCCGCGAAGATTCCGCCGCCTGTGGCGCCCGTACCGACTTCGAGCGTTCCGTCATTGATCGTGTAGGCGCCGTTTCCGCCGGCTAAACCGGCAAGAGCCACCCAGTTTCCGTTCGGATCGATTCCGGCGTTGAGCGTAACGGTTCCGTTGTTCTGCGTGAACGTGCCGACGGCTCCGGCGTTTAGGCCGATGTGGAGCCAGAGTTTGGACATGACCGTTCCGTCGTTCAGCGTGTACGTGCCGGTCGATCCGGAATAGTACCCCACGCCGACGTCGCCGCCGAGCACGTTCACTTCGCCGCCGTCCTGAATGAACGTGCCGACGCTGTAGGTTCCTACGTTGAGCGAGCCCCGCGTCACGTTTATCACGCCGCCGGACATCGTGTACGTCGCATTGCCTCCCGGCCATCTGCCGATCCAGAGGTTGCCGTTGTTGTTTATGCCGGTCTCCACCTCGCCGCCCGTCTGGACTATGTTGCATTCAATCACGCCGTTGGCTCCGGCGTCGATCCAGTTCGTCCTCAGTTTGCCGTTCGAGATTTTCATGGACGCACGGGCTCCGCTGACGTTAAGGCTGCCGCCAACACTGAGGCCGCGGTCGTTGGCGGTGCAGAAATCCACCGTGCCGCCCGCGATTTCGAGACTGCCGGAACCGCCGCTCGTCGTGCCGACCTGTCCGCTGTCCGTCATGGAGATCGTCCCCGATTCGGCGCGGAACACGGTGCTGTGGTTTGCCGCGCCGACGTTGAGCGTGCCGGTGATCGCGTCCGGGCCGGACTTCACGATGGCGATCTTTACGTTGGATGCCGTCGCCAGGTTGGCGAGGCCGTCGATGAACGTCGTCTCCGTCACCGCCACGTCCGAACCGGCGACGGGGAAACGCACCTGGCCTTCCGCCGCCGAGCCGTTGGCAAACGCCGCGCCGGATGCGGCGGAGAGGTTGTTGAGCGCGAGGGCGTGCCCGTTGAGGTCCACCGTGCCGGAAAGGACGGGCTTGACGGAAAGCCCGCTCCAGTCGCAGTCGGCGGAAAGCGCGCCGCCGTAGACAGTGAACGACTTGCACGCGCCGGCGGTCTGCGGCAGCGTCGTCGCGGTTGCGAGAACCGTCACGTCCGAGTCGGACGTCGGAACGCCCGCAGTCCAGTTGCCGGCGTTGTTCCAGCTGCCGTCGCCCGCCCCGCCGGTCCAGGACGTCGCCGTTGCCGGCGCCACGGAGATGGTGTTGCCGTTGAGCGTCACGGCGTATCCATCGGATTCCGTGAGCGTTACGTAGTCCGTCACGCTGCCGGACGGGACGACGAAGCCGCCCTCCGCCGTGAGCGTCATGCCGCTTGCGTAATTCGCGGTGTCGAACTGGATCTTCGCACCTTCGCCGAACGTCACCTTGCCGCCGAGGACGTATCCGCCGCCGAGCGTATTGGCGTTCACGGGAAGAGTCGCGTTCGCGGGAATCGAAAGGCAGGCCTTGCCGTACTCGTCATAGGAGAGGACGAGCGCGTCCGGACCCATCGCGGCGTTGAGCGCGAGAAGCGCGTCCGGCACGGCGCGCGAATAGATGCGCACTTCGTCGTATGCGGCGTTCGCGTCGATGTTGCGCTCGTCGCCGCCTCCTACGCCCGTCCACTGCGAATGGCCGAG
>JAFPNP010000340.1 GCA_017411125.1 Kiritimatiellia bacterium | reverse complement strand
GTTTTTCGCGGACGTTGGAAGGCCGACGTTCTCTACCGTCTCTGCACGGGCGGCGCGGGCCGAACGCGCGGGATACGATGGCGTCCAGATTCACGCCGCGCACTTCTTCTACTTGAGCAAGTTCATAAGTCCGCTCTTCAACCACCGCAACGACCGCTTCGGCGGCTCGCCGAAAAACCGCGCCCGCATCCTCGTCGAAATCCTCGCCGCGATGCGTGAACGAACCCGCCCCGGCTTCGCAGTTGCAATAAAAATCAACAGCGACGACTACCAGCCGGGCGGGTTGACGCAAAACGGTTTTCTCGTCGCGGGCAAGATGCTTTCCGACGCAGGAATCGACGCCATCGAGGTCAGTGCGAACTATACGTCACGTCCGAACATCCGCGCGGGCGTGAACGAGTGTTCCTTTCTTCCGGCGGCAGAGGCGTTGGCGGCAATCGTGAAAACACCTGTCGTCCTGGTCGGAGGCGTGCGTTCGCTCGAAACGGCAAACGCTGTTCTCGCTAAGACCGCCATACAGTACATCGCGCTGTCGTGTCCGCTCATCCGCGAGCCGAACTTGATCAACCGGTGGCAAGCCGGTGACATCCGTCCATCAACCTGCATCTCATGCAACGCATGCTACCGCACCCCTGCTCATACATGCCTCTTTACTGCCAGCCATTGACATAGCGATATTTGCGTGACATTGGGGTGTGTTGCGTTTTGCGGGCGTGGCGCGGTACTGATTCTGGCTGTTAGACGACACAGTGGAGGGCAAAGTGGTTTTTACGTGAAGAGACAAGACCGAGTTTGGACAGTCGGCTGATTTCAGCCGAAAGCGCGCTTCGCTCTACGCAGAGGTAGTCCGCGAGTTGTTGGCGGTCGAAGGAGATGTCGAATTCGACTGTTCCTTTCTGCTGTGCAATGGAACGCAGATATGCCATCAGCCGATTCTGGGTGGAACGGTGTGACAGGATTTCGATCTTGCGGTTCAGTTCAAGAGTCTTCACTGCGAGTGTACGCATGATGTTTCTGACGAGGCGAGCGTGAAACGCGCAGGCGTTTTCGCAGGGCGTGACGATGCGGTCGGCTTTGAGCAACAGGACTACGCTGTCTTCGTTTGCCTCCACGTCAACGCTGATCGCGTCCGCGCCCGACAACGCCTGCGCGGCGGCGACGACTTCCGGCGCTTTTATCAGCTTGATCAGCGTCCGCCTGCCGTCTGCATCGCATGTCGAGACTGCAAGCGAGCCGGTAAGGACGATACCGAAGCGATCTGCCTTTTCGCCTGTGCGCAAGAGCGGTTCGCCTTTCGCAAGACGCACACGCCGTGCGCTAAGGCACGAGAGCAATGCTGAAAGGTTGTCTGCTCCGATTCCGTCGAAGAGCTGGGAACGCTTTGCGAGCGTCGCAAGATATGTTGCTTCCTGTTGCATGGAAGATATTATATCATGATTTCGCCTAATGTTGGCGCGCCAACATATTTCACGAAGTGGGTTTGATATAATACGCGCCGTCAACACGAAACAGGAGGCGACAGACATGAAACGAAAGATAGTCGAGATAGACGAAACGAAATGCACGGGCTGTGGACTGTGCGCAAACGCCTGCCACGAGGGGGCGATTGCGATGATTGACGGCAAGGCGAAGCTCGTCAAGGACGACTACTGCGACGGCATGGGCGACTGCCTGCCCGAATGCCCCGCCGGGGCGATCAGGATTGTCGAGCGCGAGGCGGCGGCATACGACGAAAATGCCGTGCAGGAACGGAAGGCGGCGAAGATGCAGGAGCAGATGAAGGCTGGCGGATTGACGTTACATCCAGAGGGACGTACGCCGGCGGGCGGCTGCCCCGGCAAGGCAATGCGCACGTTCAACCGGACGGGAGGGCCGGGCGCTGTCCCGGCCGTGGCCGACACAGAGGTCGGCCCTCCCGATTCTAGGCTCCCCATTCCCCATTCTCAACTCGCCCAGTGGCCGTGCCAGATTCGGCTTGTGCCGGTCAAGGCGCCGTTCTTCCAAGGCGCGAAACTGCTCATCGCGGCTGACTGTACAGCCTACGCCTACGCGAACTTCCATCAAGAGTTCATGCGCGGCAAGGTGACGATTGTTGGATGCCCGAAACTCGATCCGGTCGACTACTCGGAGAAGCTGACGGAAATCCTGCGCGAGAACGACATCAAGAGCCTCACCATCGTGCGCATGGAGGTTCCATGTTGTGGCGGGCTTGAGATGGCCGCGAAGAAGGCGTTGCAGACTTCCGGCAAGTTCATCCTGTGGCAGGTTGTCACTCTCTCGCTCGACGGGAAAATACTCGATTCGTGAAGGAGACGCCATGAACGAACGCAAGGGAGCGCTTTTCTCGATAGCGGCGGAGAATGCGCCGGTCGACGGCTGCACGGTCTCGAAGGCCGTTGCCGAAGTCGCTGGGCGTAGAATTTCCCATTTCGCCCTCGCGGCAGGAACGGACATCAGTCCCGAAACCTACGACTACCATAAACTGTGGATAGTCATGGACGGCGAAGGAGAGGTTTTAGGCGAAAAGAACACAAAGATCGTGAAAGGCGAGTCTTTTGTCACGCCTGTCGGCCAGCCGGTGGGCGTCAAGACCGAGGTGGGCATCGTCTATACGGAAATCGAAACAGGAAAGGAACACAAAATGAAGGTGAATCCAGGCGAGGCATTCGCTCTCAAGGATGTTCTTCCCTATGCGGAGGGGCGCATCGTCAACAAGGACATCATCAACGAGCCGAAGTTGAAGTTCGTATTGATGAGTTTCGCCGCCGGTACGGGTTTGAGCGAACACGCCGCATCGGGCGAGGCGCTGATCTTCGCGCTTGATGGCGAGGGCGTGATCGGCTACGAGGGCAAGGAACACGTCATCAAGTCGGGGGAGAACTTCGCGTTCGCCAAGAACGGCGCACATTGGGTCCGCGCCGAAAAGCCGTTCAAGATGGCTTTGCTGCTGACATTGGATTGACATAAGATAAGGAGAATCAAGATGAGAGCGTATGTTGACCATGAACTGTGCATAGGCTGCGGCCTTTGCACCAGCATCGCGCCTGACGTGTTCGCAATGAACGCGGACGGCAAGGCGGAGGCCGTCTCGGACACGACCGATGCAAACGGCGAGTCGGTAAAGCAGGCTATCGAGGGATGCCCCGTGGCCGCAATAAGGGAAACGGAATAACGCGCAGAATTTCATCACTTCAAACAGGAGAATTTGAAAATGAACGAACAGAAGATGTTTTGCTGGCAATGCCAGGAGACTGCAGGAAACAAGGGCTGCACGGTATGCGGCGTGTGCGGCAAGACGGCTGACGTCGCTGCGTTGCAGGATGAACTGGTCTATGAGACGAAGCGTCTCTCGCAAGTCACGACAGCGTTGCGTAAGGATGGCAAGCCGGTCGACAAGGATATCAACCACCTCGTGACGGTCAATCTCTTCATCACCATCACGAACGCGAATTTCGACGCCGATGCAATCAAGGCCGCGATAGCCAAGACGAAGACCATGCGGGGCAAATTAGCCACAAAGGACACAAAGAGCACAAAGGATATGGTCGGCGTTCTCGCGACCACCGACGAGGATATCCGCTCTTTGCGCGAGTTGATTACCTACGGTCTTAAGGGGCTTGCCGCCTACTCAAAACACGCGAATGCGCTCATGCAGGATGACGAGGATGTCGATGCGTTCATCCAACGCGCGTTGGCGGCGACGCTTGACGATTCGCTTTCGGTAAACGATCTCATCGCTCTTGCCCTTGAAACCGGCAAGTTCGGCGTCGCGGGCATGGCGCTCCTCGACAAGGCAAACACATCCGCCTACGGCAACCCAGAGATCACGGAGGTCGATATCGGCGTTCGCGCGAATCCCGGCATTTTGATTTCAGGCCACGATCTGCGAGACCTTGAGATGCTGCTTGAGCAGACGGCCGGGGCGGGCATCGATGTCTATACACATTCTGAGATGCTTCCGTCCCACTACTATCCGGCCTTCAAGAAGTATCCGCACTTCGCAGGCAACTACGGGAACGCGTGGTGGAAGCAGAAGGAGGAGTTCGAGAAGTTCAACGGCCCGATCCTGATGACGACGAACTGCGTCGTGCCGCCTGCCGCATCCTACAAGGACAGGCTTTGGACGACCGGCGCGGCGGGATTCCCAGGATGCCGCCATATCGACGGAGAATACGGCGAGCAAAAGGACTTCTCCGCGCTCATCGAGCAGGCGAAGAAATGTCCGCCGCCGACGGGAATCGAATCCGGCAAGATCGTGGGCGGGTTCGCGCACGAACAGGTGTTCGCGCTTGCCGGGAAAGTCGTCGAGGCCGTGAAGTCGGGTGCGATCAGGAAGTTCGTGGTGATGGCGGGCTGCGATGGACGCCACAAGTCCCGCGACTACTATGCCGAGTTCGCCAAGGCATTGCCGAAGGATGTGGTGATTCTCACGGCGGGATGCGCAAAGTACAAGTACAACAAGCTGGATCTGGGCGACATCGGCGGCATTCCGCGCGTCCTCGATGCCGGACAGTGCAACGACTCGTATTCGCTAGCGCTCATCGCACTGAGGCTCAAGGAGGTTTTCGGCCTTGACGACATCAACAAGCTGCCGCTCGCCTTCAACATCGCATGGTACGAGCAGAAGGCCGTCATCGTCCTGCTGGCGCTCCTTTACCTTGGCGTGAAGAACATCCATCTTGGCCCTACCCTCCCGGCGTTCCTCTCTTCGAACGTCGCCAAGGTGCTCGTCGAGAACTTCGGCATCGCCGGCGTCGGATCGGTGGACGACGACATGAAACTCCTCGTTGGATGAAAGGAGCTGAAATGACGACACATGAAAGACAGGAATACGCCGCGCAGCTGAAGCGCGAGATGAACTGCTGCCAGGCGGTCGTGCGAGCCTTCGCCGATACGCTGGACATGCCGGTGGACAAACTCATGCAGCTTTCCGCTGGATTCGGCTCCGGCATGGGGACGATGGAGGGAACCTGCGGTGCGCTTGCTGGGGCGATCGTGGTCGCGGGACTCCGTACTGGCGGGAATGACACTATGTCGTTGTCGCGCAAGATACTGCCGCGCTTTAAGGAACTCTGCGGCGCGACGATCTGCCGCGACCTCAAGGGCATCGGAACAGGCAAGATTCTGTGCAGTTGCGAGAACTGCGTCCGCAACGCTGTCCTCGCGGTGGAAGAGGCGTTGGAGACAAAATAACAAGGAGCATTGCACTATGAAGAAGATTGCGTTTTTCGATACGAAGCCGTATGACCGCGAGTCGTTCGACCGGCTGAACGACAGGCGGTACGACATCCGCTACTTCGAGACGCGGCTGACGG
>JAFPNP010000339.1 GCA_017411125.1 Kiritimatiellia bacterium | reverse complement strand
GTCTCCTTCCGTATAGTAAGAGCCGTCGCCCAAACAGAGATCATTGCCAAACACAATAAAGTCGATGCCCCAGGGATTGTTGGGATCGTCCACAACATCATGGTCAAAAGCAATTACGATATAGCCAGGCGCTGGATCATCGTCATTTCTTAGAGAAAAAAGCCGACCGGTTCCCCAGGCTGGGTTGGCCGGGTTGACAACACCACCATATTCACCCTGCATATACAATGATGGATGCCCAAGTACATTCGAAGGTTCTGTATAAGTAGGACCCTTGGCTGCTGTTGAGGAGCTTATCACTTTATAACCGTATGGTGATTCTGCGGCATGTGGCTGCACTAGGTCAAGAGCGCAACCGAATGCGGCCACATACCAGCCATTTGGCAATGTTCTTGTAGAATCCGCGCCACTCGTCGGCTCGTATTGGGAGGTGCTATATCCTTCTGTTACCGTAACTCTCAGCAGATTCCAATAATAATAGTCGAAAGCATATTCTTCTCCGTATATGGCATATGGGCTGTTGGGATTGTAAACTGAATACTCGATTTTCTGGAGAACCGCATCGTCAGAACTCGTACCGCTAGACATGTCCAGCACAGGACAAACATCGTTGACGTCGTATGCGAGATTGTCTAGATAAAATCCGTATGTGCTATTAGAATACTTTAAATGCAGACGAGGATCTTCTTCCGCCACCTCTTTGATGACCGTAGCCAATGTCGGCGCCGCTCCGTTCCAGCGATAGCCCCATGCCTTGGCAGTTCCTCCCCAATCGATCACTAGCGCGCATTTGTTCGTGCCTTCGCCCACCCAGTAGTGGATGTCGTCGAACGTGAAACTCCATGCGGGAGTCGATGCGGCCAGCGCGGCGGTAAGCGTTGCCGCCACGGCGTTTCTCTTTTTCATGTCTGTACTCTTCCTTTCATGCGAAGGTTGATGCACACGGCCGGGAGCGTCTCCTGGCTTCCGGCTTCAAGCCTTCTCCGCATCCTTCGCAGGGCCACCCGGCCCCACTGGTCAGCGCGGATTCGTATCCGGTTACAGTTGCGCGACAGCGCCCGATTTTCACGGGCTTCCGTTTTCCCAGTCGCAAAACGCCGCATATTATACACCTTTGCGCCACCGGACGCAAGAACGGGGCGTGCGGTACTTTTGCAGACTTTAATGCGTAGATCCCCGCGAAAGTTTGGTATAATATTTCGCGTTGCGAGGGAATATGGCAGAAGAGGTCAAAGAGAAACTGCTGGAGGCCGAAGAGGTGCGCCAGCGCATAGGGAAGCTGAAGACGTCCGTCGACGAGATGGCCGCTTACATTGGCATAGACGAACGGCGCCGCCGTCTGGCGTCGCTCGAGGAGCGGCAGGCGTCCGCCGATTTCTGGAACGACCAGAACGCCGCGAAAGAGGTCATTGCGAAGACGAATGCCGAGCGCGCCTACGTGACGCCGTTCGACGCGCTGCTGAAGTGCGTCGAAGACGCCGGGGTGATGCTCGAACTTGCCGAGATGGAAGAGGGATCGGCGCAGCAGGCCGCGCTCAAGGATACCCTTGCCGAATGCGACAAGGCCGACGGGTTCTTCTCGAAGATACGTCTGCAGTCGCTTCTTGGCGGCAAGTTCGACGCATGCAACGTGTTCGTGAAGCTACACGCCGGCCAGGGTGGCACCGAAGCGTGCGACTGGGTGACGATGCTCTACCGCATGTACAAGCGCTACGCCGAGGGACAGGGCTGGAAGATCGAGGAGTACGACAGCCAGCCCGGCGAAGAGGCCGGATTGAAGGACGTGTATTTCCGCATCGAAGGCCCTTATGCATATGGACTCATGAAGGCCGAGCGTGGCATACACCGTCTCGTGCGCATCTCCCCATTCGACGCCAACAAGCGCCGCCAGACGTCCTTCGCCTCCGTCGAAACCGTCGCCGAAATAAACGACGACATCGACGTGGAGATAAAGGAAGAGGATCTGCGCATAGATACCTACCGCTCTGGCGGCGCGGGCGGCCAGCACGTGAACAAGACCGACTCTGCCGTGCGCCTCACCCACCTCCCGACCGGCATCGTCGTGGCCTGCCAGAAGGAGCGTTCGCAGCACATGAACAAGGAAAAGGCCATGAACATGCTCCGCGCCCAGCTCTACGAATATTACGAAGACCAGAAGCGCGCCGAGATGGACCGCTTCTACGGCGCGAAGTCCGAGAACGGCTGGGGCAGCCAGATACGCTCCTACGTGTTCTGCCCCTACACCATGGTGAAGGATCTCCGCACGGAGGTCGAGACGTCCGACGTGGACGGCGTCATGGACGGGCGCATCCAGCCGTTCGTCGAGGCGTGGCTGCAGCAGCAGGCGGCGAAGAAGACGGCATGAACATCCTCGCGATAGACAGGTCCACTGACACGCAGTCCGCCGCGCTCGCTATCGACGGCAAGGTGCATTCGCGCGTGTTCGCCGGGCTTGACTCGCGCTCCGGCGACTGGCCGGTCAAAATCCGCGACTTTATCGCGGAGCACGGCGTCGCGATGCGCGATCTGGACAAGGTGCTCGTCGGGCAGGGGCCCGGCAGCTTCGCCGGCATACGCGCAGCTCTCGCTTTCGCGCAGGGCATAGCCTTGGGCAATCCGTCCTGCACCGTCGTAGGTCTTCCAAGCACCTACGCGCTCACCCGCGACGGGGCGCACACCGCCGTGGTCGGCGACGCCCGCCGCGACCGCTACTGGGTGGCGCTGTACGACGGGGTGCGCGTCGAAGGCGACTTTACGCTCGTGGGCAAGGACGGGCTCGGCTCCGCGGTGCCGGAACACTGCGCAGTGGTCACGCCGGACGGCGCCCGTATCGAGCCGCTGCTTTCGTCCGTGTTCGGCCACCATTACAAAGGTTCTCTCACGCCGCTCGCCGCCCGCCTTCTTGAAGTCGAGCTGGCGCATCCCGGCCTGGCGCGCCCGGAGCCGCTTCCGCTCTATCTGCAACCTCCC
>JAFPNP010000039.1 GCA_017411125.1 Kiritimatiellia bacterium | reverse complement strand
GCGGGTCACGCACGCCCGCGCACGACGAACCGAACGTCGCGCCGGACGACGCGGCGGGAGGGCCGGGCGCTGTCCCGGCCATGGCCGACACGGAGGTCGGCCCTCCCATGATTGCGCAAACATAGCCAGAAAACAAAAAAAATCTCCTTGCAACGGAGCACAAGGTTTTGTAAAATATTCTCGACAGGATGGAAGGCATGGACGCAACGATTGGACACAATGCCGGCGCAAACGATTGGACACAATGCCGGCGCAAACGATTGGACACAATGCCGGCGCAATGACGCCGGAATGCGCGGATAGAAGCCGCGCACGGAGTGTTTCTGTCCCCTCCCCCCCACATACACACGGCACTGATCAAGTCGTGGCATACAGGCGGACTGCTGGCGTGTTGACGCCGGCGGCCCGCCGTTCGCTATTCTTGTCTTTGCATGGGTGAAACCAAAGCGCTCCAACACGGAGCAGAAAAAGGAGAAACAATGATGATGCGAATAAGAAAAATGGTCGGCAAGGCGATTGGCGCGATTGCCGTACTGCTGTGCTTCGGCACGGCGACGGCATTGGCCGACAGCATAAACCTATCGGAGGTGACGGCGAATACGACCGTCGCCGACGGCAAGACGCTGACGGGCACGCTCGGCGCGAACGTCAAGATCTCCATCGCCGACGGCGCGACGGTGACGCTCGACGGCGTCGCCATCAACGGCGCGAACGACGAAGACTACAGTTGGGCGGGCATCACCTGCGAGGGCGGCGGGACCATCATTCTCAAGGGCGCGAACACCGTTAAGGGCTTCTACGAGAATTATCCCGGCATCTACGTGCCGGAAGGCAAGACGCTGACCATCAAGGGCGACGGCTCGCTCGACGCGTCGAGCAACGGCTACGGCGCGGGCATCGGCGGCGGGTACAATATTTCGTGCGGCAACATCGTCATAGAGGGCGGCACCATCGTCGCGACGGGCGGCTACCTTGCGACCGGCATCGGCAGTGGCGCTGGCGGCTCTTGCGGCACGGTGACGATCGGTGGCACGGTGTATGCCGACGGTATCACCCAAAGCCCCTACACCTATCCTACCTACACCGCGACGCTGAAGGACGGCACGGAGGACGCCGCCAACTGGACAATCACCCCCAGCGAGGGACTGGCGGAGAGCAACACGGTGACCGTCGCCTACGCCGGAGAGAACAAGGTGAAGAGCGTCAAGGCCGTTGCGATACCGTTGACGCTCTCCGTCGCCACGGCGGAGGACGTCGGCAAGGTGGTGTGCGCCGACGGCCATCTGCACGACGCGAAGACCGCCGTGCCCGACGGCTGCACCGCAGTCGGCATCATCGGCAAGGTGACGGAGAAGGGCCACGGCCTGATTCTCGCTTTGCAGAACGCTTCGTCGCAGAATTGGAACACTATCAACGGCTGGACGTCCACGACCGGTTACGCCGGCACCACGCTGAAAGTTCTGCCCGACGATGCCGCACGCGGCGCCAACCTGACGAGCTACACCACGCTGGGCGATACCCCCGTGTCGGACTGGGCCGTGGCACAGAAGAGCGACTACGAAGCGATATTCATCAATCTCGGCTCGACGACTGTTAATAGTGGCACTATATACGACGGCAATGTGAATGCCTATATCACTACAGGTGTCGGCGGTACGGCAATATCTGGCGACTATTGGTCTGCTACGGCTATCTGGGGCAACTACGTATGGGGCTTCTCCAGTGATTATTGGCACAGCTACGTTAAGGCGTATACCTATAATGTCAGGCCAGTGCTCGGCTTCGAAGGCGAGGCGACTGCCGAAATCGCCGTCACGCCCGTAGATGGCAAGCCGAACGAATGGACGTTCCAGATGCCTGCCGGGGACGTGGAGGTGGAAGTCGCCTACCTCGCGGTCGCCACGTTCGAAGTCGAGGGCGAGACCTACGCGGTGATTACGAATGTTGTCGGCGAGGCGGTCGAGACGCCGTCCGCAGACCCGGTGAAGGCCGGCCATTCGTTCGCCGGCTGGTTCACGGAGGCGACGGGCGGCACGCAAATCACGGACGAAACATTGATGGGCATCGCCGACACGACGTTCTACGCGCAGTTCCGCGAGCCTATCCTGACGATTGAAAACGGCGTTCTCACAGCCGTCGATTTCAACGGCTGCACGGACATTGATCTGGTGATACCGACCAACGTCACGACAATCGGCGATAGCGTGTTCTATCAATGCACGGGTCTTGCAAGCGTGACGATTCCCGGAAGCGTCAAGACAATCTCGCATGCCGCATTCCGCGATTGCACCGGTCTAACGAGCGTGACGATCGAGGAAGGCGTGACGACAATCGGCGAACGTGCGTTCGCCCGCTGCGTCAATCTGGCAAGCATAACCATTCCTGGCACCGTCACGGAAATCGGCGAAGCCGCATTCAGCGATTGCAAGAGCCTTACGAGTTTGACGATTCCCGGCAGCGTCAAGACGATCGGACCCCAGGCGTTCCAGAACTGCACCGGCCTCGAAAGCGTGACGCTCGAAGAGGGAGTGGAGACAATCGGAAGAGTCGCGTTCGACGGCTGCGAAAATCTCTCAAGCGTGACCATTCCGGACTCCGTCAAGGAGATCGGAAATAATGCGTTCGCGGGTTGCAACGACGCCCTCTACGAAGAAGGGACGGGGAATCTCTCCGGCGTGAAACTGGTTGATGGCTGGGCCGTCGGCTATGATGCCGGCTCCATCTCCGAAAACCTTGACTTGACAGGCGTTCGCGGCATCGCAGGCGGCGCATTCGCCGGATGCGACGTCATTACGGGCGTAATCATCCCGGACGGGGTGGCGACAATCCCCGAATACGCATTCAACGGCTGCGACAATCTGACGGGCGTGACCATCCCGGACAGCGTCACGTCGATAGGGGAAGGGGCGTTCGGCGGTTGCGACAATCTTGCAAGCGTGACCATCCCGGACAGCGTCACGTCAATCGGCAAAGATGCATTCGAGGGTTGCAGCGAAGACCTCTACGACACTACGACGATTCCAGGCGTGGCGCTGGTGGACGGCTGGGCCGTCGGCTATACCGACGCGCTTCCTGAAAACCTCGATTTGACCGGCACGCGCGGCATAGCGAGCATGGCGTTCCGGGACAGTACGCTCGAAAGCGTGACCATCCCCGGCAACGTGGCGAGGGTTCCCGCCGGCGCGTTTATGTCCTGCTCCAGCCTAGCGAGCGTGACGCTCGAGGAAGGCGTGACTGCGATCGACGACTCCGCGTTCATCGAGTGCTCTGCGCTCGAGAGCGTGGAAATCCCCGACACGGTGACGGCGATCGGGCCTCAGGCGTTTGTGTCGTGCGCGAAACTTGCGAGCGTGACGGTTCCCGGCAGCGTGGCGGAAATCGGACCGGCGGCGTTTGGCATGTGCAGCAGCCTGACGAACATCACCATTGAAGCCGGCGTCACGAATATCGGCATGATGGCGTTCGCCATGTGCTCTGCGCTTGAGAGCGTGGAAATCCCCGACACCGCGACGGCAATCGGATCCCAGGCGTTCTTGATGAGCATGAACCTTGCGAGCGTGACGATCCCGTCGTCCGTTATGGAAATCGGTAAGGATGCGTTCCTGTACACTGCGCTCTCGACGGTCAATGTCGATTACGGCGACGGCGACCGCGTGAAGGCGCTGCTCGCCGCCTCAGGCGTGGACGTTTCCAAGTTGACGTTCGTCGAGCCGTTCATGCTGACGTTCGATCCGGCCGGCGGCGAGTTCGCCGAGGGCGTAGAGACGAACCGCTTCATCCATGCGGGCGCAGAGCTCGGCGAACTGCCCGAGGCGACTCTCACCGGCTACACGTTCAAGGGCTGGTTCACGGCGGCGACGAACGGCTATGAAGTCGCGGCGACAAACACGATGGGCGATGCGGATGCCACAGTTTACGCGCAGTGGACCATCAACCAGTACACCATCACGTTCGCCGTGGATGGCGCGACCTACGCGGTCGTCACGAACGACTACGGCGCGGCGGTGACGGCTCCCGAAGCGCCGGCGAAGACCGGCTACACCTTCGCGGGCTGGGATCCGGAACTCCCCGAAACAATGCCCGCCGAAGACCTGTCCTTCACGGCGCAGTGGACGGCGAACCGATACACCCTCACGTTCGACTCGAACGGCGGCAGCGATGTCGCCGCGATTACGGGCAGCTGCGGTGCAGACGTGAAGACCCCCGCCGCCCCGACGAAGACCGGCTACACGTTCACGGGCTGGGAGCCAGAGGTGCCGAAGACGATTCCCGCATCCAACCTCACCCATGTCGCGCAATGGCGTGTCAATTCCTACTCCGTCGCGTTCGACTCTAACGGCGGCGACGCCGGCGAGATGGATGCCGCATCCTGGACGTATGGCGCAGAGACGAACCTCGCCGTCTGCGCATTCACGCGCACCGGCTACACGTTCGCCGGCTGGGCGACTGAAGCGGACGGCGATGTCGTTTACAATGACGCCGCCTCCGTCTCCAACCTCACCGACGTCGCAGATGGTTCCGTGACGCTGTACGCGCAGTGGACGGCGAACGCATACGCCATCGCGTTCGACGCGAACGGCGGCGAAGGCGAAATGGACGGCGTCGCATGCACGTACGACACGCCCGTGCGCCTCCCGGCCTGCACGTTCGGAATGACCGGCCATGCCTTCGCCGGCTGGGCGACAAACGCGGCCGCCGACGCCGTTTACGCGGATGGCGCGTCCGTCTCCAACCTGACCGAAGTCGCCGGTGGCGCCGTGACGCTGCATGCGCAGTGGAAAATCAACCGCTACACCGTCACGTTCGTCGTGGAAGGCGAGACGTATGCGGCGATCACGAACGACTACGGCTCCGAGGTGACGGCACCGGCGGATCCCGATCGCGGCAGCGCCTACCGGTTCATCGGATGGGACAAGGATGTGCCGGCGACCGTTCCGGCGGAAAACGTCACGCTCACGGCGCTCTGGAAGACGATGAAGATCGATGTTCCGTCGATCATCAACGGCGACACGAATGCAACCGTGAACGTGACGGTCGGCGAGGTCTACACGGACGCCGTGATCGAGCAGATCACCAAGGAGGCGCAGGCTGCGGCGACGCGCCACGGCCAGGCCGTGGCCGGCTGGGTCAACCGCGACGGCAGCGAAGTGACCGGCGCGACGGTCGTCTCTACGAATGACGTCCTCTCCGCAGTCTGGGAGACGGTCAATCCTCTCGTTCCCGAAACCAGGGGCGAGGGCACGGTCGATGCTTCCAAGGCCCAGAAGTTCGAGGCCTACATCCTCGACGCCGAAGGCGCGACGCGCGGCACTGCCGTCGTGATGGTCGGAAGGATGAGCAAGAGCACCGGCCTCTCGTCCGTCAAGGCGCAGGTGAAGCTGGTCGGCGAAAACAAGACCTACACGTTCAAGGCGACGGAGGCGAAGGGCGGCAAGGCGAAGCTCTCCACCGAGAAGGCCACGGAAGGCGTCGAGCTCTACAACAAGAATCTCGGCACGATGGTTCTCGACATAGGCAGCGAGGGCGTAAGCGGCTCGCTGGGCGAATACGAAATCAACGGTTCGCGCAACGTCTACAAGACCGACAAGGCCGCGTACGCGACTTGGGCCGGCACGTGGACCGCCGCGATTGCGGCTGCCGACGGCGGCGCCTGGTCCGCGTTCTCGATCAAGGTGAAAAAGTCCGGTTCGGTCACAGTCAAGGGCGTGACGGCGGACGGCGCGAAGTTCAGCGCTACGACGCGCCTCATGGTAGCAGACGACGGAAGCGAGGCCTGCGTCGCCGTCAAGGGCACGAAGAAGGCCCCCGTCGGCTTCACGCTCTGGCTGGGGCTGGACGCCGACGGCGCGGCCTGCGCCGAGGGCGTCGAATCCGCGTCCGGAGATGCGGTGGCGGGTGAAGCCGCGGTGGCGGGCAAAGCCGCCGTTGCCGGCGCGGAAACGTGGACGCTCTCCGCCGGCGGCGAAGCGATTGCCACGCTCGGATGGAATGGCTCGCGGTTCTCCAGCGGCAAGACCGCTTCCGCCAAAGTGACCTACGCGAAGTCGACGGGCCTCATCTCCGGCTCCTACAAAACCGTGGCTGCAGCGGCGGACGGCAAGACGAAGAAGACGACCGTCAAGTTCAGCGGCGTGTTCGTCGACGGCATCGGCTACGGCGTGACGACGAAAGGCGCCGCCTCCGCTCCGGTCGCACTGGTTCCGACGTCTGCCCAATGACGTCCAGGCGTACGCCGGACACGTGTCGTGTGGCATGATTTCTTTTCCACACGCGACGCCCCCCTGGGGGGGCGTTCTTTTTTCTTCTCTTACCTCCTTTTCCATTCTCTGCCTTTCTTCCTTTTTGCCTCTGCTCTCCACCTCGAAACCTTGCCTTTCCGATTCGTCTCGCTTGATCGCACAACTCCCGCGCAATTTCCGTTTGTGCTTGATTCCGGGCAGAGAATTGTTATATAATAAGCGCGTTTAACCGCAAATTGGGAAACGAAAATGGCTAATGAAAACAAAGTAGGGAAACGGATCAAGACGTACCGCGAAAATCTGAAGATGACGCTCGCGGATTTGTCCGAGAAAAGTGGCGTGGGGGCTGCCGTAATAGCTTCGATCGAGGATGGCGAGGTGCTGCCCGCTCTTGGCGTTCTGACGAAACTTTCCCGCGCTCTCGGCCAGCGTCTCGGCACGTTCATGGACGACCAGTTCAAGCCTGACCCGATCATCACGCGCGCAGACCAGCTTTCTTCCGTAAAAGTCGCCCATGAAGGCGAGAATCCGGCTGGATACGCGTATTATTCTCTCGCGATCGGCAAGCCCGACCGCCACATGGATCCCTTCCGCATAGAATTTTCCGCGAACGCGCCGACATCGGTATCAAGCCACGAAGGCGAGGAGCTGATCATCGTGCTGGACGGTTCCGTGGAGCTGACCTACGGCGGCGAGACGACGGTGCTGCATTCTGGCGACACGGCCTACTACAACAGCGTCGTGAAGCATTCCCTGCGCGCGCTGGACGGCAAGCCGGCGTCCATATACGGCATAGTTTTCCTGCCGTTCTGAGGAGGCCGCAGATGTTCAAGTTGACCGATCCGTACGGAACGGCGCCGACGCAGGCGCCGTTCGCCCAGAGCGTCTCGCGCGGCGTGCCGTGGCGCAACCTGCCCGTCACCCGCGAATACACCCTCGGGCAGCTGCTCGACCAGACCATCGCCCGCTGCGGCGAGAACGATGCCGTCGTCTACGCCGACCGCGATTTCCGCCTCACGTGGTACGAGTTCGGCGAGGAGGTGGACCGTCTCGCGCGCGGCCTCATGGCGCTTGGCGTGAAGCGCGGCGAGAAGATCGCCCTCTGGGCCACCAACGTGCCGCACTGGGTGGTGCTGATGTTCGCGGCGGCGAAGATCGGCGCGATACTCCTGCCGCTCAACACCAACTACAAGGAGCACGAGATGGACTTCGCGCTCTCGCAGAGCGACACGGAGAACATCTTCATCATCAACGGCTTCCGCGACTGCAGCTACGTGGACGTGCTCTACACGCTCGTGCCCGAACTGCGCGAACAGCCGCGCGACGCCCTGAAGAGCGCCAGGTATCCGCATCTGAAGCGCGTCATGTTCCTCGGCGGCGAGAAGCACCGCGGCATGTATTCGCTCAACGAGGTGCTGTCGCTCGCCGTCGAGACGCCGTGGGAGGACTATCTCGCCCGCCAGGCGGAATGCGACGTGAACGACGTCGTGAACATGCAGTACACGAGCGGCACCACGGGTTTCCCCAAGGGCGTGCAGCTCACGCACCGGAACATAGCCAACGACGGCTTCTGGATCGGCGCGTGCCAGAACCTCACCTGCCGCGACCGCGTCTGCATCCCCGTGCCGCTCTTCCATTGTTTCGGATGCGTGCTCGGCGTGATGAGCTGCGTGAACCATGGTTCCACGATGGTGTTCGTCGAGAAGTTCGACCCGATACAGGTGATGGCCTCCATCGAGAAGGAGAAGTGCACCGCGACCTACGGCGTGCCCACGATGTACATCGCGATGCTCGACCACCCGCTCTTCGGCAAGTTCGATTTCCGTTCGCTCCGCACGGGCATAATGAGCGGATCGGCCTGCCCGGTCCACCGCATGCAGCAGGTCGTGGACAAGATGTACATGAAGGAGGTGTGCAATCCCTACGGCCTCACCGAAAGCGGCCCCGTGATGACGATGACGCGCTCCTTCGAGCCGTCCATCGAACGCAAGTGCCAGACGATCGGACAGGCTCTCCCTGGCATAGAGGTTGCAATCATAGATCCGGAGACCGGCGACCTCGCGCCGATAGGCACGGACGGCGAAATCTGCTGCCGCGGCTTCAATACGATGAAGGGCTACTACAAGATGCCCGAGCAGACCGCCAAGTGCATCGACGAGAAGGGTTGGCTCCACTCCGGCGACATCGGGCGCATGGACGCGGACGGCTACTACTACATTACGGGACGTCTCAAGGATCTCATCATCCGCGGCGGCGAGAACATATCCCCGAAGGAGGTTGAGGACTTCCTTGGCACGATGCCCGGCGTCAAGGACGTCGCTGTCGTCGGCTGTCCGTCCAAGAAGTACGGCGAACAGCCTGCCGCGTTCATCATCCCGGCGGACGGCGTCCAGCTCCAGGAAAGCGACGTGGCGGATTTCTGCCACAACAAGATATCGTGGTTCAAGATTCCCAAGTACGTGCATTTCATGGACATCTTCCCGATGACCGCCTCGCAGAAGATACAGAAGTACAAATTGCGCGAGCTCGCCCACGAACTCTGGCCGGACGCCTGATGACGCGCTTCGTCTCGATCGACTTCGAGACCACCGGCACGGTGTCCGGCTGGCCTAACGAACCATGGCAGCTCGGCTGCGTGGAAGTCGTCGATGGCAAGCCGGATCCTGCCACGCGCCGGGAGGCGTTCTTCCGCATAGCTGCGGACAGGCCGTTCTCCCCGCGCGCCCCCGGACGCTGGGCGCAGCTGCGTGGCGAACTCGCCGCCGCGTCTCCGTTCGAGGAGAAGTGGCCGGAGTTGTCGTTGTTCCTCGTCGGCGTTCCGCTCGTCGCGCACAACGCTTCGACCGAGCGCACCATGCTCGTGAAACGCGCTCCGCTCGCGCCGTTCGGCCCGTGGTTCGACACCCTGCGCATTGTTCGCCGCTTTTGGCCCGCGCTTAAATCGTACGCGCTGGGGGATGTGGTGCGTTCGTTCGGGCTTCAGGCGAGGCTGGACGGGCTGTGTCCGGGGCGCACCTGGCATGACGCGCTGTACGACGCCTGCGCGGGAGCTGTTCTCTTCGCGCATATACTTTCTGTTGCAGGGTGGGACGTGGTCCGGGGAGAGGCGGTATGAAGCGCGGCCATTTGATTTGCGCCGCTGCGATGTCGATCGTCCGGTGCGTCGCGGCCGCTGCCGGGCCGGATCTGGCAAATCCCGCGCTCAATCCCGTCACGCCGCTTCCGGCCTTCGTGCATTCGCCGGTGGCGCTCGTGAAGGACGGTGTGCCGCGTTTCACGCTGGTATGGGACCGTTCCGCGAGCGGGCGTTCCGACAGTACCGTCCGCGAGGCCGTGCGCACGTTGCGCCGCGAGTTCCGTTTCTGCACTGGCGCGGAGATAGCGGTATACGACGAATCGCGCCGTGGTTCCGGCGAATGCCCTCGCTCGCCGGTGGTTCTCGTGGGGCGCAGCCGCCATACAGACGCGCTCGGTCTGCATACGGACAACTTGTCGCCAGAAGGTTTTTCGGTTACCACCTTCTCGAACGGCGTGGCCATTGTCGGGAACAACGCGGCGCTTTGGGGCGCGTACGATTTTCTGGAGCGCGTCCTCGGATGCCGTTATTATTATCCCGGATCGGACGGCACCGTGCGTCCGGCGTGTAGCAACCTCGTGCTTTCCCCGTTCGCCTACACGGACGCGCCGCGTTTCAGGAACCGGGGCGGACTGTCCTCGAAAATGTCCGTGGAGGTTGCATCGCGCACCGTTGGCGTTCCGCTCGTGCGCGCAAACATATCGGCCTGGCTCGCCGCTTCGCGCCTCGCCGCTACGGAGGCGTTCGTGTCGATGCATTCGCCGGATCCGTGCATGTGGGCTGCGGCGCGGCCAGATCTGGTGGATATCTCTTTCTTTAGGTCGTCCGACGGGCAGATGTACCACAATCCCACCAACCACTACGGCAACTACTTCGACGTGACTAACCTCAAGTTCGCCGACGTGCTTGCGGAGGCGCTTGCAGAGAACGACACGCCAGAGGGGCGTCGGCGCCTTGGATTCGCGCACAACGACGACCGCATCGTGGTGTTCGGCCAGTGCGATTCGTTTCGCTCTCTCGACGAAATGCAGGCCAATCCCGTCGTGAAACGCGAAGGACTGATAACGCAAGCCAACATTGCGCTCGGCCCCTGCGGTTATTTCTCCGACGTGTACGCCCGGTTCTACCAGCGCTTCGCGGATCAGGTGAACAGACGCCTTCCGGGGCGCACCGTCATCTTCATGCCTTATGCTGGATGCACCTACGCGCCGACACAGGAGAGGTTTCGCCGTCTTCCGCGCAACGTCGAGCTCGGCGTCTGCCTGCCGAAGGTGCCGCGGTTCATCCGCAACCCTGCGGTGCGCGGTTTCATGGCGCGAGAACTGCACCGCTGGACGGAGGTCCTCGGCGGGCGGCCCGTGCGCCAGATATGGACCTACAACGCGCTCAATGGCATCTTCGACCAGGCCGTGGCGCACGAATTTCTGCCCGAAACGATCGCGGCGTTCGGCACGGATCTCGGCGACGCCGGGATAAATCTAGAGCTTTCGCCATATCCGCTGAACGTCGAAGGCCAGTGCGTTCCATTGCATTTCTACTACGAGACGTACTGCGCGTTCAGGACGCTGTGGGGCGGCGCGCGATTCAATCCGGACGCGGCCCTGGACGAACACTGGAGGCTTTTCTACGGCAAGGAGGCTGGGGCGCACCTGAAAAGAGCGCACGGCCTGATAAAAGCGGCGTTCCTCGTCCATGGCGCGGCGGCGGCCAAGGTCAGGGCGCTGTTTCCGACGGAAACGCTCGGACGTATAGAAGACGAGCTGGATGCCGCCGGGCGCATCCTCGCGTGCGACAAATCCGCCCCCGAGTGGCGTCGCTTCAAGTTGATGTCCAATCCGCTGTATTTCGAGCTGGACATGCAGCGTCAGCGGAAAGCCGGGCTTCTGCCAAAAGAGGCGCCGCCCGTGCGTTTCATAGCAGGGCAGGAGGGGCCGCCATGGCTGACGATGGAAGAAACCGAATCAATGAAGGAGAGTATGAAAAAATGAGCCACGAAGAACTGTTCGAAAGGGCGAAGAAGGTGATTCCGGGCGGCGTAAACAGTCCGGTGAGGGCGTTCAACGGAGTAGGCGGCACGCCGGTGTTCGTCGAGTCGGGCCACCGGCAGAAGATTCATACGGTCGACGGGCGCGTGTTGACGGACTGGTGCTGCAGCTGGGGCGCGATGATATTGGGCCATGCCCAATCCGAAGTCAGGAGGGCGATAGTGTTGCGCGC
>JAFPNP010000338.1 GCA_017411125.1 Kiritimatiellia bacterium | reverse complement strand
GACGAGCGCAAACACCGTTGAAATCACCGTGCCGCGTTCAATGGCTTCGGCGTCCTTGATGGCATAGAACTTCTGGACCATCTGGGGCAGGCCCCATGTTCCAAGGGACGTAAGTATGACGACGAACAGCAGGCTGAGCGGGTCGGGGCCGAAGAAAGACGCGAACACGCCCGGCGTCGAGGCTCCGGCGGCGCCTGTGACCGCGGGGCCGGGAACTTTCGCGAGACCGTCGAGCGCGGCGAGAAGACCGCCCTTGGATGCGAGAATCGCGCATATCACGGCCACGATGCCGACGAGCATCACGAGGCCTTGGATGAAGTCGTTTACCGCCGTAGCCATGTAGCCGCCTGCAATCACGTAGATGGCGGTCAGCACGGACATTATCACGATGCAGACGGAGTAGTCTATCGAGAACGCCATGCCGAACAGCCGCGAGAGGCCGTTGTAGAGCGAGGCGGTGTAAGGAATGAGAAACACGAAGACGATCATCGAGGCGACGATCTTGAGCGCTGGCGAATTGAAGCGCGCGCCGAAGTATTGCGGCATCGTGGCGGACTTGTAGCGCTGCGTCATTATGCGAGTGCGCCGCCCCAGCACGAACCATGCAAGCAGGGAGCCGAGCACGGCGTTGCCGATGCCGGCCCACGTGGCGGAAAGTCCGAACTTCCATCCGAACTGCCCTGCGTAGCCTACGAACACGACGGCGGAGAAATATGACGTGCCGTATGCGAACGCCGTCAGCCACGGGCCGACCTTGCGTCCACCGAGAACGAACCCGTCCACGTCTTTCGCGTGGCCGCGGCAGGCGAAGCCTATCGCGAGCATCACCGCGAAGAACAGAACCAGCAACGACGCCTTGAGCAGCATTGTTTTCCCTCTTTTGGAATTACGCCTTGACCGGACTGTAGCGCGGCACCAGCGTCTTCATTATGCACCATGCGACGAGGTATGCGACGCCGCACACGCAGAACACGACCATGTACGCGGCCGGTTTGCCCTCGAATCCCATGAAAGCGAACGCCTTGCCTGCTCCCTGCGCGTAGGTGAAGAGCCGGCCGGCGTAGACGTTGACGAGGAATGCGCCGAGACCGCCCGCCATCGCGCCGATGCCCGTGATTGAGGCGATGGTGGATTTCGGGAACATGTCGCCCACCGTCGAGAATATGTTCGCGCTCCACGCCTGGTGTCCGGCCGCCGCGAGGCCGATCAGGCAGGCGGGAAACCAGACGGAGATGTTGGAGAGCGGCTGCGCGAAGAGCGCCGCAAGCGGGAAGAACGCGAAGAGCAGCATCGCCGTCATGCGGCACATGTACGGGTTGCCGTCCTTGTAGCCTTTGTTCACGAGCACCGTCGGCAGTTTGCAGCCGTATATCGAGACGACGGTGACGATGAGGTAGAGCGTGAACACGAGCGCCTGCCCGGTGGGCGTGGAAGGCGCGTGGCCCTGCTCCTTGAAGTACGCCGGCGCCCAGAAGAGGTAGAACCACCATACGCCGTCCGTGAAGAACTTGCCGGCGATGAAGCTCCACGTCTGGCGGAAGGTGAAGCACTTGAAGAAGGATATGGGCTTTTCGTCGGCGTCCTGCGCGGGCGCGGCGGACGGCTCCCCCGAAGTCTCCGCGTCGTCCTGCGAAATGTACTTCAGCTCGGCGGCGTTCACGAATCTGGATTTTTGCGGTTTCGTGTAGAGCCACTGCCAGAAGAACATCCAGATGAATCCCACGCCGCCGATGATGATGAACGCTAACTCCCATCCAAAGTATTTGGCGAGTGACGGAATCGTGAGCGGGGCGACGAGCGCGCCGACGGAGGCGCCGGAGTTGAATACGGAAGTCGCGAACGCACGGTCCTTTTTCGGGAAGAACTCCGCCGTCACTTTGATTGCGGCCGGGAAGTTGCCGGCTTCGCCGAGCGCCAGGAATCCGCGGCATACGAGAAAGAGCCACACCGACGCGGACGCCACGGCCGCCGCCGCAGCGCTTCCTTTCTCCACCGCGCGCAACGCCGCCACGTTGTCCACTCCGTCCACAAACCAGCACGTCGCAATGCCGCACGCCGCGTGGAGGCAGGCGGCGAGCGACCACAGGAATATCGCCCACAGGTAGCCTTTCTTCGTGCCCATCCAGTCCACGAACTTCCCCGCGAACAGGCACGCCACGGCGTAGAATATCGAGAAGAAGCCGGTGATCATGCCGTAGTGGGCGTCGGTCCAGTGGAACTCTGGCTGGATGAATTCGGGGAACGTCAGGGAGAGCACCTGCCTGTCGAGGTAGTTGACGGTCGTTGCCGCAAAAAGCAGCAGGCATATCGTCCAGCGGAACTTCGTCATTTTCTCGTTCATTTTGTCGCCTTTCTCGTTGTCGCTTTTTGGGGGGAGCGTTTCTTGCACGGGCTTTCCACGAATGCGCGGATGCGGTCAAGCGTGGTCGCGCTTACGACGTGCTCCATCAGGCAGGCGTCTTTGTCCGCAGTCTCTTCCGGCACGTCGAGTTTCACGAGGAACGCCTTGATGAGCTTGTGGCGGCCAAGCACGTTGGCCGCGAGTTCTCGTCCTTTTTCGGTAAGTTCGATGTCGCCGTAAGGCTCTTGGCTTACCAGTTCGAGTTTCTTCAGTTCGCTTATGGCCTTGACGACCGACGGCATCTTCACGTTCAAGTCGCCCGCCACGTCGCGCACGCGCGCCTTGCCTTTCTGTAGGATGAGGACGTGAATCTCCTCGAGATAGTCTTCAAGCGATTTCGTCATTTCGTCTCCTCCGTGTCCGCCTCCGCCGAGCGCGTCGGGTTGCGCCTGGCGAATTCTTTCGCAAAGTCCCGGTATGCCTCAGCGCCGCGGCACGACGGGTCGTAGAACACGACGGGCTGGCCGAAGCTCGGCGCCTCGCTCGTGCGGATGTTGCGCGGTATCATCGTTTCGAACACCTTGTCTCCGAAGTGGTTGCGCACCTCGGCCGCCACGTCCGTGGAGAGGCGCGTGCGCCCGTCGAACATCGTCATGAGGATTCCGTTGAGCTCGAGAGCCGGGTTTGCGCCGTTCGCCTTAAGCCGTTCGATGAGGTTCTGCATCACGCCAAGCCCTTCGAGGGCGTAGTATTCGGCCTGCATTGGCACGAGGATGCCGTCCGCCGCAGCGAGCGTGGACGTCATGAGTATGCCGAGCGAAGGCGGACAGTCCAGTAGGATGTAGTCGAACACGTTGGCGTCGCGGATGGCCTGCAGCACGTTCCTCACGATCTGGAGGCGGTCGGGACGCTGCGCGAGGTCGATTTCGGAGCCGGAGAGGTTTACCTCGGACGGAATGACGTTGAGGTTCTCGTATGGCGTGGGCTGGATCATGTCTGCGATCTGTTGCGTTCCGAGGAGACAGGGGTAGAGCGACACTCCCTCCTGCGGCTGTAGACCGAGACCAGTCGTGGCGTTCGCCTGCGGGTCGAGGTCGATTACCAGCACGGTGCGCTTCATTTTCGAAAGGGCTGCTGCGAGGTTGACGACGGTGGTCGTCTTGCCGACGCCGCCCTTCTGGTTCGCGATTGCGATCACGCGGGTGTTGATTTGCATTGCGCTAGCCTCTTCTCACGAGTTGGAAGAACCTGTCCTGGTAACGGTCGAACACGCCGTGCCTCCGCAGAAGTGCGCCCAGGTCTTTAATGAGCGATGGGTCGGCCTGCGCCTGCGCGAACGCGCGCTCCACCTCGTCGCGCACGGCGCGGGGTGTGGCGTCGGCGGCGGCCTCGCGCCTGGCGTTCTCGAAGTCGCGCACGTTGATCGGCGCGGACGCATTGACGTGCAGCCAGAAAAAATGGACCAGCGAGACGTCCCACGGGTCGTCCACGCCTTTTATGATCGCGGCGAACGGATCGTTGGAGCTCTCCACGTCCTTGTCCACTCGCTCTGCCACCGCGTCGAGCGAATCTGTCACAACCTGTTCGCTGAATGCTTCCTGCGAAAGGCGGTAACCGTATTGCAGGATGCGTATCGCATCCTGGTGCGCCTTTAGGAAGTCCAGGTACTGCCGCGCCTGTTCGCCGAATCCTTGCATTTCCTCTCGCACATACGCCTCCGGCGTGATGAGCAGCGGTTTGTGGGCCTCGAGGCGACCTTCGCGTATGCGCACTTTGCCTGGGATGTCGGGAAGCTCCGCCAGATGGAAGTAGTGGATTCGCGTCTCCCCGAACGTTTCGAGGGCGCGCGACGGTCCGCGCACCACATTGGTGTTGTGCACGGCGTACCAGAAATCAAACGCTTTCTTTTCCTTGGGCATTTGGAATAGTGTATCAAACAAGTCTGCTGCGGTCAAACTCCGCGATTATTTTTTCCGCCAGCTCCTTCGCGCCGGCGTGGTGCCATGCGTCCAGCGTCACGCGGCGTCCGTCTTTCGCATGCACGACGAGTATCTGCTTCTTCTCCCACTTCGAGACGTCCAGCCGTTCTATTTCGTCGAAACGAAACGGTGCGCCGCGGGTGAGCGTGCCGCACATCTGCGCATCGTCCCATTCGAGCGTGGACTTCCAGCTGCGGAATACGCGGAACGCCACGACGGCGGCGAACAGCGCGAGCAGCGCGGCGGAGGAGTATTGGAATTCGACGGTCGTGTGGTGCGTTCCGTCTTCCGGAAGATAGGGATACACGAATATCGCGTCGTACAGGAAATAGAGCGAAAGCCCTGCGAAGAGGGCGGCCACGCCGGCGTGGCGGACGGCGTATTCGCGGTTGATCGCGATCTTCTTCATGGCAGCCTCACGTCCGTGTTTTCCTGTCCGGGGCGTGGGATGAACTCGGTCTCGACGCGGAGCGCCTTCTTCATCGCCTTCGCGAGCGCCTTTATGCCGAACGTCTCCGTGGCGTAGTGACCCGTGCAGACCATCTTCATGCCGACGTTCTCCGCCGCTATCACCTCGCCCCACGACGCTTCGCCGGTCACGTAGAGGTCGCATCCCAGACGTTTCGCGTCAGTCGCGAACTCGCCTGCGCCGCCGGAGCATACTCCGACTTTCCGCCCGTCCGGCAAGGTACCTATGCATCCGATGGTCTCGCCGTGGTATACGAACGCGGGGCGGAGATTCCGAAGGCCGAAGTGGCGGGCGAGCTCGTAGTTGTTGCCGTGTGCATGGTTGGCGTCGAGCGGCAGATGCACGGCGTAGAGGGCGATGTCGTGCCGCACTGCGGCCGACACGACGTTGTACACGCCGTCGGCGATACGCGCTATGCCGCCGCCCCACGATATGCCGTGGTGGACGACCGCGAGCTGTGCGCCGGTCGCCGCCGCGGCTTCGATGAACGCCACGGACGCATCCACGCCGAACGCGACCTTCGATATGTCGCCATCCGAGCGCGCGATCTGGATGCCGTTGTTCGATACGTCCGAAAACGACTTCACGTCCAGCATCTTGTCAATCCATTCTGCGATTTTGTTTAGTTTCATGGGTTCGCCTTTGCCTTAGACTGTTGCAATCATAGTATCTGCATCTGCGCGTCAAGGGCGCGCGGGTTCCTGCACGCGGAGGAACACTGGGCCGAGAAGTCCGGACGGCAGCAGCGCGTCATGCTTCGACCAATGCTTCCACGTGGTGAAAGTGTGGCGGCCTGTCGGCGACTTGCGCCCTTCCTTGACCCACTGCGGCAGTTCCTTGATGCCGACTTCCTTCGCGCCGCGATGGATGCGCCCCAGCCATTCGCAGTCGTCCGCGAACAGGCGGTCGTCGCCGATGAGGCGGTTCGCCCAGAGGTTGGTGACCTTCACGGAGATGTCGAGGGTGGACGTGCTGGCGGCGGAGTCCGTGATGTCGACGCGGAACGGCGGCTTCCACAGCACGGGATACGCGCGCCCGTTCACCGTCACCTCCGCGAAGTTGCGCACGTCGCCCAGGTCGAGGAAGAGGCGCGATCCTTTCGCAGGCGGAGCCACTGAAATGCGTTTCGTGTACGTCGCCGTGCCGGAGAAGTATTTTATGCCGTTCTCGGGGCGCAGCGTCCACGATACGAGGTCGGGGAACGTCACGCGGCCCGGCGCGTCCCAGCCTTCGGGGAAGGATACGTCCCAGGCGCCCGACACGAGCACGGCTGCGGGAGGATTGGCCGCTAGGCGGCGGACTTTCCCGTTCGCAGACGCGACTTCGGCGACGAGCGGCTGCCACGCCATCAACGTGCCGTCCCGCCATTCCCATTCGAGGGATTTGTCGATCTTGCGGAAATCGGAAGGCACGGTGAATCTGGCGTCCTCGTTCAGCGTCACGGTATTTTCCTCGCCGTCGTACACGTAGGCAATGCGGCTTTTCTTAACTGTTCCGAACAGCGGATCGCGTCCGGCGAATCCGTTGCCTATGCTTACGGAGACGGCTCCGTCTTTCACGGCGGCAGACACCTTTTCGGTGATGTCGATCACCACGTCGTCGGGAAGCGGCCGCCAGGACGGATCGATGACGCCGTACCATGCGCTCACGAGCTTTGCACCGGCGGGCAGCGTGAACGAATCGTGTTCCTTGACGGTCTTGACTTCTTTCTTGCCGTTGCTGACGTAGGTGACTTCGAGCTGCTTGTGTTCCTTTCGGGCCGGATCGCCGCCAAGGGCGTCGTTCTCCACCGCTATCTTTTTGCCGGGTTTGATGCAGGAGTCCACCCTCATGCAGAGAGGACGCCCTCCGTCGAGGATTCCGTACAGAGCCTTCTTGATTACGAGCGTGTGTTTCGGCGCTGGCGGCAGAACGTCGGTGCGCGGCTTGACGGTCGCGGCGACTTTTACCGCATGGTCGCCGGCGGCGGGCGAACGGAACACGACGAACGCGCTACCGCTCGGCTCGAAGGCGAGCGTGACGAACGTGCGCCCATTCTCCTCGCGCCATGTTTCGGCAGGACGCGTCTTCCCTGTGAGCGCGTCCCATATCTCCGGCGCACGGCCTGTCTGGCGGAAGGACACCTTGAAGCGCGTGGAGAACTCGTTGTCCAGCGCGACGAAATACCAGTCCGCCGATGCGTTGCGACGGTGGATGAAGCTAGGCGCGGGGGCCTTTTGCGCGCTTGCGAAGTCGGGCGCGACGCCGATTCTGGAAAGCGCTTCGGCCGGGCTGCATTCCATCACGCCCTTCGCCCACACGGCGTCTGCGAGGGCGCGGACGCGTCCGTCGGCCGCAGGATAACCGCGCAGACCGGGGGAACGGACGGGCTTTTTCGCGCAGCACACCTTCGCGCCGGCGTCGAGCAGCGCTCCTATCTTGTTCAGCACGGTTTCGCTTGCCATGTCGGACGGCGGCAGCACGAGAAGTTTGTACGATACTCCTCCGGGAACCACCAAATCGCCGTTGACGATCTTGAGGCCGAGAAGCGCCTTGGTCGCGCAGACGTCCCAGTCGTATCCCGCCGGAGGACGCATCGTTCCAGGCACGCCGCCGTTGTTCGGCGCCTGTTCGCCGCAGAAATAAAGGACGTCGGCGTTGAACGTTCCCTCTTGCAGCATCCACTGGCAGCGCGTCTGGTACTTGAACCAGTCTCCGG
>JAFPNP010000337.1 GCA_017411125.1 Kiritimatiellia bacterium | reverse complement strand
GAAAGGCGAGATTCGACTTGTGGGCATTGAAAGCTCGCGTGGCGCCGTCGCATGCGCAAAGCGGAACGCCGCCACGCTCGGCGTACCCGCCAATTTCTTCTGCGAACGCGTTGGCGGCAGTCTCCAGCGCATCAAAGCCGGAGCGCGCCACACGGTGATCGTCGATCCGCCCCGCGGCGGACTGGAGGCCAACGTCGCGCCGTGGCTGGCGCGGCTGCACGCGCCGCGCATCCTATACGTGTCGTGCGACCCTGCCACGCTCGTGCGCGACCTCGCCGCGATCGTCAAAGGCTACAGGATCGCGCGCGTCAAGCTCTTCGACCTCTTCCCGCGCACGGCGCGGTTCGAGACGCTCGTGGCGATGGAAAGACGCACCTGATGAAAGGCGACGCCAAAGAACGCTGCAAGGCTGTGGTCGTGCTGAGCGGCGGGCAGGACAGTGCCATCTGCCTCGCGCTCGCCGTGCGGAAGCACGGCGCCGGGCGCGTCGCAGCCATCACGTTCAACTACGGGCAGCGGCACGCCCTCGAAACGAAATACGCCAAAGCCCTTGCCAGGCATTTCGGCGTAGCGCGCCACAAGATCGTGCGACTCGACTTCTACCGCCATCTCACCCGCAACGCCCTTCTGGACGACGGCATTCCGATAGCACGGGCGGCGGGCGCGCCATGCCCCACGACGGTAGTCGAGGGACGCAACGCCCTCTTTCTGCTCGCTGCCGGAATATGGGCAAAAGAGCTGGGCGCAAAGGAAATCTACACCGGCGTCTCGCAAACCGACTATTCCGGATACCCAGACTGCCGGGCCGGATTCATCAAGGCGCAGCAGCGCACGATGCGTCTTGCAATGGAGTGGCCGTTCAAGATCGTGACGCCGTTCATGAACATGACGAAAGCCGAAGAATGGGCACTTGCGGACAGGCTGGGCATATTGGAACTCGTCAAAGAACAGACGCTGACCTGCTACAACGGCATACCCGGCGCGGGATGCGGGAACTGCCCCGCCTGCAAGCTCAGGAACGCGGGGCTTCGCGCCTACGAATCATCGCTGTCCGCCCCGATGGCCCGGACGATGTAGGGCCAGTACACCCGCGTGTATACCGCGCATGAATACACGTTGAGCACTATCAGAAACGCCTCCATGGCGTAGACGGCAGCGAGCATCGGCCCATCCCACGAAGCGGGCAGGTGGGAATGGAACGCAATATAGGCGTATATCAGCCCGGCCGCCGGAAAAGAAAGCGCGGTGCGCACTTTTCCAAGCCACATGGCGCTTACGTCCGCCCGGTACGTGCTTGCGACGGCGCGCAGAAACGTGACCCACTGGTCGCGCAGGATGTAGAGCACGGTAAATGCGAGCATGACGGCGAAATGGATCCGATTCTCGCCCTGCATGCCAATAAGCCACAGCAGCGTCGGAAAGGTGACGATGAAAAACACCTTGTCCATCAACGGATCGGCGAGTTTGCCGAAGGTAGAAACCACCTTCCACCGTCGCGCCAGACGTCCGTCTAGAAGATCGGAGAAAGCCGCCAGCGCCATGCACGCAAAAGCGACGATCGCAAGCAGCCACGAGCGGCGGAACTCGGCCGTCATGGCAGTCGCCATGAAAGCGGTTATCAGCGGGACGCGAGAGAACGTCAACGCGTTGACAAACAATGAACGGAAGCGGAGGCTCATTCGTCGGACGGGGCAAGCCCCACCTTTTCTTCTTCTGCAATACCGTCCTGCGACGTTTCGCCGATGACTGCGGCAACGTTTCCAGACAGCCGGTCGAGGAGTTCCATCTCCCGTTCATGCATCTTGACCGCGGTGTGCGAAAGCCCCTTGACGTCTTTGAGGCCTGCAACAAGCGATTTCACCATATCGAGCAGCGAATCGCGCCTGGCGGCGGCGTTGGCAAGATCCAATTCAAGCGCCTCTATCTGCGCCTCCGCGCGCTGGAGATTGCGGCGCGCGGCGAACAGCTGCTTGAGGATTTCGCCGGGCTCGATGTCCAGATCGTCTATCTTCATGCCGTCCGGAATCGGAACGAGCACGGACTCGCCACAGTTCACGCAAGCAATCGGAAGCCCTGCGCCGCGGTAGTCGATTGCGAGGTTGTGGCCGCAGTGCGGACAGTCGAACACGATATCCGTATCACGAATGATCGTGCCGCCATCGCCCTCGCCAGAATCGCCCTCCGGGCTCTCCCCGGCAGCCTCCGGAATACCGCTTTTATCTTCCATATTGTCCTGTTCGCTCATGTCGCCTCCTTGCTGGATGTGGGTATTATAAAACAAAGAAACCCGGAACGCAAGCATTTACCAGAACCGCCATGCGCCGCTGCAGATCACGTGGAGCGCAAGAAGGAAGTTCGTGGCGACGTGCGCCGCTATCGCGCCTGCAAGACCAGCGCGGACGGCGACCAGTCCGTACAGTACGCCCGCCGTCGCCGCGGCAAGCGGACGGTCGTGCTCCAACGTGAACAAGAACACGGTCCAGGCGAACGACTGGAGGTCGAACCGCGAAAGAGGCACGGAACGGAAATCGCCGCGCTGGAGCCAGCGGTAGAGAAATGAACGAAAGAACACTTCCTCGACCGGAGCGATCACGAACGCGCTGCCGACAAGTTTGGCGATTGTCAGCGGCCAGCCGCACACCGAAGGATCGTATGGCGAAGGCGCGGCGGATTCCGACGGAAGCGAACCTATCGGCCAGCAGAACCACGTACGATAGAAATCGGAACACTCCGGCACTATCCAAAGCACGGCGACGGCAACGCCGCAGAGAAGGCCGGCAAACACGCCGCGGAGTGTTACCTTCAAGCAGACGCCCGGTCCGCGCAGCCAGCAGAACAGTCCAACGGCTGCCGTGGCGGCCGAACGCAGCGCGTAAGACCACGCCGTCGCCGGCAGGATCGTCTGCAGCCCGATCCACGTCGCGAACGGAGCGGTATAAATCAAAATCGCCTTCGCCTCTCGTGTCATGCGCGCGAAATTATACCAAAATCCAATTCGCCGCGCAAACGCAATGAGCAAGGCCGCAAGACGCAACCTCAAAGTATTGTTTGCGTTTCGCGCCAGTTTTTGATACCATAAGGGAAAAACGCTTGAGGAAAAAAGAATGACTAGTCTTGACTGGACGATGATTTTGGCGTACTTCGCGTTGCTCGCGGGCGTCGTGGTGTTTACCATGCGGCGCAAGCGCATAGAGACCGAGAAGGATCTTTTCCTCGGCGGGCGCAGCGTCGGCTGGCTTGCGATCGGCGCGTCCATCTTCGCCGCCAACATCGGCTCGGAGCATCTGATAGGCCTTGCCGGCGCAGGCGCGTCCACCGGTCTTTCGTCCTCGCACTGGGAGTTCCATGCATGGGTGCTTGTGATGATGAGCTGGGTGTTCCTGCCGTTCTACTATAACAGCGGCGTTTCGACAATGCCGGAGTTCTTGGAACGAAGATTCGGAGCCAGGGCACGATGGCTGCTTTCTTTGGTGTCGCTGGCGGCCTACGTGTTGACGAAGATTTCCGTGACTGTCTACGCTGGGGCGCTGTTCTTCGAGGTGATGATGCCCGAAGTGCAGCTGACGGTGGGGGGCACGGTGATAAGCTCGTTCTGGATCGGCGCGGTGACGACGGTGCTGCTAGCGGGATTGTACTCGTCGATTGGAGGGCTTTCGGCGGTTGTCTACACCGACCTTGTGCAGACAGGCATAATCCTCGTCGGGACACTGTCCGTGACGGGCTTCGCGCTCTACCACCTCGGCCACAGCGGCGTGGCGTTGCCTGACGGCTCGACGGCGCAGGGCGTGGCTGACGGATGGCAGGTACTGAAGGCCACGATCAAGTCCACGGGGAACGTGGAGCAGTTCGGGCTGTGGCACTCGCTCTCGCACAAGGCGTTTCCGTGGCTTGGCGTCGTCGTGGCATCCGCCACGATCGGCGTGTGGTACTGGTGTACGGATCAGTTCATCATCCAGCGCACGCTCGCGGCCAAAAACCTTACGAACGCCAGGCGCGGCGCGATATGGGGCGGTTTCCTCAAGCTCGCGCCCGTGTTCCTGTTCCTCGTGCCCGGCATGCTCGGCTTCGCCCTTCACCACAACCACGTGCTTGTGAACGGCTCGGCGTTCGCCATCCCGCTGAAGGAAGGCGGCGCACTGAACGGCGACACGGTGTTCCCAACGCTCGTGCAGACGCTTCTGCCGACAGG
>JAFPNP010000336.1 GCA_017411125.1 Kiritimatiellia bacterium | reverse complement strand
GGCGATTCTCGCGAAAAAACCGCAGTTGAAAAGTGTGGCGAAAAGCGCGGGCGGAAAGTTGCGGATACTCGTGTTCAAGAACGAGCGATCCGTCGAAGTCCACGCACCCGGCTGGAAAGCGCCGCGCATCTATCCGATGACGGCATTCAGCGGGACGCTCGGGCCGAAGTTGCGCGAGGGCGACGGACAAATTCCAGAGGGCATCTACGGGATTGAATACCTGAACCCGAATTCTAGCTACTATCTTTCGCTCAAGGTGACATATCCAAACGCATCAGACAGGGCGCGCGCGAAAGCGGACGAGCGAAAAAATCTCGGCGGCGACATCATGATCCACGGCAAGGCGGTTACAATCGGGTGCGTTCCTGTCGGCGACGACGCGATAGAGGATATCTTCTATCTCGCGTCTGCGGTGGGCATAAAGAACGTCTCGGTCGTCATCGCGCCATACGACATGCGCAAAGGCCGCAAGCCGGAACTGGAACGCTCGTCGCTCAAGTGGTACTCCGATCTGTGTCGTGAAATCGACATTGCGCTGTGCGGAGCCATTAGATGAACTACATCTGGAAATACAAAACCCCCGAGGGATTCGACGATCTCGTGATGTGCGGGGACGGCGAAGCGCTGACGGGGCTTTGGTTCGAGGGTTCGCGCGACGACTGTATGTATGCGCGCGGATGCGAAAGGCGCGAGACGCCGGTGTTCCGCGATACATGCCGCTGGCTTGACGAGTATTTTGCGGGGCAAGATCCCAGCTTCACGTCAAAGTATCGCATTGAAGGGGCGACGCCGTTTCGCCGGGCGGTCATCGACGAGATGCTGAAGATTCCGTACGGGGCCACGGTCTCATACGGCGACATCGCGAAGGCGCTTGAGAGAAAGCGCGGCGGCAGGGTGTCGGCGCAAGCCGTCGGCGGCGCGGTCGGGTGGAATCCGATCTGCATCGTCATTCCGTGCCACCGCGTCATCGGCGCGGACGGCAGTCTCACCGGCTACGGCGGCGGGCTGGGAAACAAAGTGTCGCTGCTGGCGCACGAATCTTCTCCGCTGTCGCGAATTTCGCAAAGAGCTCCGAGACGCTGAAGGAGATGGCCGTCTACCGCGCTTTGATGGGGAGCGCGGGCTGTAACCTGTTCGCAGTTCTCGTGTAAACAGTACGAGTTCACTCAGCAAAGGACGATCAAATCATGGCAATCGGCATAAACGGATACAATGCTACATTCAAGGCGTTTGCAGACTTTGCGCAGCAGCGAGTCGAGGCAAACGACTCTAAGGCTGTTGCCAAAGCGAATCTGCCGCAGCCTCTTGCCGGGCGCAACATTATGGCCGTAACGCAGTCTAGAACGGACTCGATACACAAGTTCTCGCGTTCTAGTGACGCATGCGCCGCGAACGACATCACGCGCACAATATTCAAAAGGGCGGTCATCGATATATTCGGCGGCGAGTCGAAGATACCAGAATCCGTGAAGAAGTCGATGCTGCTGTCCGACTTTGGCTACGGCAAGCCGCTCACCGCCCGCCGCATCCTCGCCGTCAAGACCGCGATCGACAATTTCAACGCCTCGGAGTTCGTCAAGAATCTGCCGGAGACGCTCGACGTGGATGTCGGCGGCGAGACGTTCACGTTCGACAAGTGGCACTACAAGCGCATCGTCTCCAACACTCCGCCTGCGGAGTGTCCGCGAAGTCTGGATGAACTCAAGCAGCTCTTGTCTGCGCGCATCTCCAACGGACGCGAGATTATCCGCGATGTACTTGCAGGCAACGGGACAAACCACGCCGCGACGCCGGCGAATGTAGCCGACCTGACGCTTGCGTTGCACGCCGCCGCGCTCCGCCACGGCGAGAAGCTACCCGACGGCTCGTTCTCGGTGGCGGATCCGGACGGCCGTCTCGCGCAGTGGCTCGATACATCGAGCGAAGTTTACATCCGCACCTCGTCGCACATAAGGGGCTACCAGCAGATGCAGGTGGACGGTCACCTGAACATGCCTCGCGGAATCGACATCCCCGAAGGCAAGAACGGCCTCATGGCGGGAATGCGCACCGTCCACTACGGAACGGTGCCGGACCTCGACACGGGCGGCAGCGGACCCAAACGGCGGCTTTTCCTCAAGTGCGAGACGTTCGGCGTGTGGCACAACACGATAACCAAGGACCAGATAAACCGTTCAATGTCGCCTGGGATGACCACTCGCACCGCCCGCGAAGGCGACTGGCGCGAATCGATCAGCCACATGTTCTCGTTCGTCGCGACGCGCGGAGCGGACGCCACGGCCGGAGGCGCGCGCAAGGAGCACATGACGCACCGTGTCAAGGTCGCGCTTGAAACGTCCGTTGCGAACCTGAAGGCGGCGGGCCGCAAAGATCTCGCAGCCATGCTCGAAGAGGGCAACGTCAAAAAAGCCGGCACGAGGATGCTCTTGCACAACCTCGACAAGGCAGTCACGCTCGCCCCGGAAGACGCGACGCTCCGGGGAGCCGTCGCCATGATATTCAAAGCCGTGACCAACGACGCGGCGGGGCTCGCGGGCGACCTCCACAACCGCCTCGGCAATGAAATCATGATCGAAACCGCAGACTTCCTCTGAAAGGACTGCACATTGTCTCGCCTCGCCATCTTTTTGCAGCCGCTTGGTGTTTCGAGGCGCTTTACCACCCCGCAATCGTATCCCTTAGGGTTCATAATTCCCCTCCTTAGGGTTCATAATTCCCCCTCTTAGGGTTCATAATTCCCCCTTCTAGAAATTTGACTTCCCGGCATGGATTTTGCGCCTCCTCTTCCCGGTCGGATTCCGATATCCCGCCGGGACGCCGTCGGAGGCAGGTATCCGCAGGTTCGTGTTGGCCGGCGTTGTCGCCGCCGCATCAATGACGTAGGCAATGCCAACGAAACAGGACAATCAAGCGAATGCAGCCTCTTTCTCCGACCATGTTAAAAACTACAGTGGGCGACGCTGCGGCGGGATTGGAGGACAAGGGTGGTGCGTGCATTGCGTGAAGAAGTACAATCTGATATACTTTCAACCGACGTCATGCAAGGCGGTAATCGCGAAAGGGAACACAATAAAGCGATAATACCACGTGAAAACACCGGAGAACCAATGATGAGGAAACCTATTGTACTTGGAACGGCTGCCTTTGTCGCATTTGCGGCGGCGGCTACGTGCGCGGCGAAAGCAGACCTTGACCTTGCGGCGATGATGCAGCCGCTCCCCAAAACGGCGGTCATGCGCGAAGAAGGATACTTCGTGTGGGGCGGAAGCATGATCAAGGGAGAGGACGGGCTTTACCATCTCTTCTATGCGCGCTGGCCGAAAAAGACGTATTTCGCCGGATGGGTGACGCACTCGGAGATTGCCCACGCGATCGCGCCCTCTCCGGCCGGCCCGTGGACGCGCAAAGACGTCGCCCTGCCGAAGCGCGGCGCGGAGTTCTGGGACGGAATGAGCGTGTTCAATCCCTGCATTCGGAAGTTCGACGGCACTTATTACCTTTATTATACAGGCAACACCGGCGACGGAAAGGCCATGCGAGGGCTGAACTGGAATCAACGCAACAATCAGCGCATTGGCGTGGCGGTCGCAAAAAGCCCTTTCGGCCCGTGGCGTCGGTTCGACAAGCCCATTATCGACACGAGCGCTGAAACGTCCGCTCCCGATTCGCTTGTAACGACAAATCCGGCTATCACCCAGCGCCCGGACGGGACGTATGAACTCGTCTACAAAGCCGTCGGGCAGAAGAAAAAGCTGCCTGCCGGAGGCCCGGTCGTACACCTCTCCGCAACATCGAAGTCGCCGACAGGCCCTTTCAAGAAAGACCTGAAGCCGATCTTCACGGACGGGAAGGCGACTTTTCCGGCGGAAGACCCATGCCTGTTCACGTTCGACGGGAAGACATATGCGGCAATCAAAGACCAGAATGGATACTTCGTGCGGCAAAAGGGGCGCTCCCTCGTTCTGTTCGAGAAGGATGAAAACGGAGAATGGAAGCCCGCCCCGCATGCGTTCATAACCGGCACGAGCATACGACACGAATCGGGCGAAACGCAGAACTTGAAGTATCTCGAGCGCCCGCAGGTATATATGGAAGACGGCAGTCCGGTCGCCCTGCTCTGCGCCGCCGGCACGACGGACATGAAAGACACGTTCAACGTGCAGATACCGCTCGCGCCCCCGCCGGCAACCGCAAAAACGGACGGCGGAGAGCGTTTCCCGTTCATTGTTTCTTATGGCGGCGCCGACAACGCCACCAGCGTGGCGCACCTTCTGGACGCGCCCGCCGGGAAGCACGGATTCGTGCGCGCCAATGGCAGCGAGTTCGCGACGGACGCCGGCCCCATCCGCTTCAACGGCACGAATCTCACCGGCCCCGCGAACTTCCCGGAACGCGACGTGGCCGACCGCCTCGCCTCGCGCTTCGCCCGCTTCGGCATCAACTGCGTGCGCCTGCACTTCATGGACACCTGGTACAAGAATTTCATGGACACGCGCCGGCAATGCATCCTCGACGACGACGCGAAGACGCAGCGCAGACTTTCTCCAGCGCAACTCGACAAGCTCGACTACCTCGTGGCCGCTTTCAAGAAGCGCGGCATATACGTGAACATGAACCTCCACGTGGGGCGCACTCTGGATAAGCGCGACGGCGTCCCAGCCGGCTCGTCGTGGGCGAACAAGACGGTAGGGCAGTTCCATCCGCGCTGCATCGAACTCCAGAAAGAATACGCGCGCGACCTTCTCACGCACGTGAACAAATACACTGGCAACGCCTACACCGACGAACCGGCTGTCGCGATGATCGAAATCAGCAACGAAGACCGGGGCCTCGTCGTGACGCGCCGCCGCAACTCGATCAAGACTCTTGCGAAACCATATCAGGACGAACTGGAGAGACAATGGAACGGCTGGTTGAAGAAGAAATATCCGAACAACGAATCTGGGTATGCGAACGGGAAGGCGCTGCTCCTCAATCGGTTTCCGAAGGCATCCGCGCAGTTCCGCAAGGACTTCGACGACTTTATATGGGACGCCGAACTCGCGTATTGGAAGGGAATGCGCGACTACATCCGCAATACGCTGAAGGCGAAGCAGCCTGTATCCGGCACGCAGGCCGCGAGCTACAGTCCGCGCGAAATCCAGGCGCAGCTCGATTACGTCGACGCCCACGCCTATTTCCACCACCCCAAAGGAAAAGGTCGGGGATGGGTCGTGAAGAGCGTCACGAACGAATGGGTCGCAGGCGGCGAATCGATCGTCCACGACCTTTTGTCGCTCGTGTACCTCGAATCCAGATGCCACGCGCCGGCAAAGCCGTTCACGGTGAGCGAATACAGCCATCCTTTCCCAAGTCCGTTCACTGGCGAGGGACAGCCGCTGGCGTGCGCGTACGGACGAGCGGCGGGATGGGACGGCGTGTTCCAGTACAGCTACAACCACTATCCGGACGCTTTCGAGCCGGACGCAATGCCGTGGTGCATCTTCGACGCGATCGCAACGCCGTCCGTGTGGGTCCATTTCCCGGCGTGCGCTGCGATGATGGTGCGCGGCGACCTGCGGGAAGACCGCGATCGGAAACTCGGCGAATTCATATGGAACCGCGATCGTCCGGGAAAGGAGTACGTGGCCGTCAATACGAAGAACAGCAAACTGTTCGCTGGCTATGCCGACGGACGCGAAATTCCGCTTGGCGACGTGTCGCTCAAGGTCGGCGCCACTGGAACGGGCGCGGCGGTCGTCTCGCTCGTATCGCGCAACGCGACGGGGTTCGGCGCGGACGGAAAGGCAAGCCTCCTCGTCGCGGCAAGCGGCGTCGCCGCGAACGCCGGTGCGAAAATCGAGCGCGTTTCGGAGAAGCTCGTGCGCCTCCTCGGCCGGGGCCACGCCCCCGTATGCGCAGAGGGAATCCCGTGCGACATCTCGCTGCCCGCGTCGTCCGCGCGCGTCAAATGCTGGGCGCTCGCAGGTGATGGCTCTCGCATGAAAGAGATTGCTCCGGAAGCGGCCAGCGGCGGGAATCGCTCCCGAATACGTCTTTCGCCGTCCTGCCGGACGCTCTGGTACGAAATCGCCGTCCGGTAAGCCCGCTTTGCCGCATTATCTTATCGCGGCTCGCATCGCGGCGCGGTCGGCGCTGAGGCCGGTCCATATCTCGAACGACTTCGCTCCCTGCCCCACGAGGAAATCCAGACCGTCCGTAGCCGTCGCTCCGGCCGCTTTGGCGGCGGCTGCCGTCGGCGGGAAAGTGACGGTGGGGACGATGTCGAGGACGAACTGTCCGGCATGGAAACACTGTGGCGGCAACGCGCTCGGCTCGCCGGGGTGCAATCCCATCGGGGTGGCGTTGACCACGAGTTCCGCCGCGGAGGCGGATTTTCCCCATGCGGCCTTCCGCTCGTCGAGCGAAGCTTCCGCGCCTGACGCGGCAAGCGCGGCCACGCGCGTGCCCGTGCCGAGGTCGTTGAGTTTCTGCGCAAGCGCGGCCACGCGCGCGTCGTCAAGATCTGCCAGCACGAGCGAGGCCGCTTTTTCGTAGCAGCACGCCGTGGCGAGAGCGCTGCCCGCGCCGCCGCAGCCCACGATGAACACCGACTTTCCCGCAAGCTCGAAACCATTGAAGCGCAAGCCTTCAACGAAGCCGATGACGTCCGTGTTGTATCCAGATATCGTGCCGTCCGGCTCGAACTTCAGCGTGTTGCACGCGCCATAGCGCGAAACGCTCTCGTCCACATGGTCGAGAAGAGGAATCACGGCAAGCTTGTGCGGCACCGTCACATTAAGTCCGGCATAGCCCTCGCGCTGCTTCCCGCGGACGAACGCAGCAACGTCTTCCGGAGCCACGTCGAACTTCTCGTAGGAACCGTCAAACCCGATCGCCTCGAAATTGGCCCGGTGGATGGTCGGAGAAAGCGAATGCGCCACGGGATGGCCTATTACCGCGAACTTCGTCATGTCACGACCCCTTTCTGCGGGACATTACCTCGATTACGTTCACCTGGTTGCGGAGCTGCCGGATGATCTGCTCGATCACCCTGTCGTCGCCCAGCACGTCCATCTTCATGCGCGAAACGGTGCCGTCCTCTGTCGGACCAACGCTGAGAGTCTGGATGTTGTAGCCGCGCCCGGAGATGAGGCCGACGATCCTTGCGAGGACGCCCGGCTTGTTCTCCACGTAGCAGCTTAGTCTGTGGATTTCCTCTTTCATTCGAAAATCATCCCTTCCACCGGCTGTCCGCCCGGCTGCATCGGATAGACGTTGGCGCGCGGCTCGACGATCACTTCCACGAACGACGTGCGCCCCGAATTGACGGCCTTCCTTATCGTGGCGTCCAGCTTCGCGGGGTCGATCACGCGGTATGCGTCCGCCCCGTGCGCCTCGGCCAGCATTTTGAGGTCTGGCAGGTAGTCGTACTTCAAATCCTGTTCGAGACGCTCGTTCTCCAGGCGTCCGCGAACAGAGAGGATGGAGCCGGAATATCGCTTGCCGTAGAACAGTTCCTGCCACTGGCGCACCATGCCGAGGCACGAGTTGTTTATGACGATGAACGTGACGGGCAGCTTGTGCTCCACCGCGACGACAAGCTCCTCGAACGTCATCTGCGCGCCGCCGTCGCCGCAGATCGCTACCGTGGCATGGTCGGGACGCGCGATTGCCGCGCCGATCGCGGCGGGAATGCCGAAGCCCATCGTGCCCATTCCGCCGGACGAAAGAAAGTGGCGCGGGCGGTTGTGGCGGAAAAACTGGGCGGTCCACATCTGGTGCTGGCCGACGTCCGTCACGACGACGGCGGCGCCTTTCGTCGCCTTGTCCACCGCCTCGACGACGGCCTGCGGCATGATCACGTTCTCGTGCATCTGCCTGTACGCGACAGGGCGGCGCTTTTTCCACTCCGCTATCTTCGCAAGCCAATCCGCGTGCTCCGCCGGCTTGATGCGGGAATTTACGGTGGTGAGCACGTCCTTTACGTCGGCCACGATGCCGAGATTGACGGACACGTTCTTGTCGATGCTCGCGGGGTCGCAGTCAACGTGGATTATCTTGGCCTTCTTGGCATATGCGGCGAGCTTGCCGGTGACGCGG
>JAFPNP010000335.1 GCA_017411125.1 Kiritimatiellia bacterium | reverse complement strand
TGAGAAGATCGTCGTCTATGGCGAGGCGTGTCGTTTGATGGCTTCGACATTGGCGGCGTTGAAGATCGAGTTCCGCCAGACGCCATACGATTTGGTGACGAGGAGGTGAAGGGGATGAACGAGGCAATGACAGACATGACACGGGAGGGCGAGCGTCCACGCGAGCCGCAATGCGTGGGACGCGAACCGAAATGGGAGGGCGAGCGTCCACGCGAGCCGCAATGCGTGGAACGCGAACCGAAATGGGAGGGCGAGCGTCCACGCGAGCCGTTTCCCGTCCGCCATCATCCGTCAAAAAATTCCGTCCGCACAATCGGCTTCCGTTCGACGATATTGTTTGTGACCCTATGCACGGAGGGGCGCATGCCGATCCTTGCGAGTCATGACATTGTGTCATTGATCGTTTCCGCGTGGTCGGCTGCCGACAAATGGATTGTAGGGCAATATGTGATAATGCCCGATCATATCCATTTCTTCTGTTCGCCTGCGACAAATCCGCCATACGATTTCCAAAAATGGATAATATATTGGAAACGATTGACGACGCAGATTGCGGCTCGCGTGGACGCTCGCCCTCCCGTTGCGGCTCGCGCGGACGCTCGCCCTCCCGTGGCGGCGGCTCGCGTGGACGCTCGCCCTCCCGTTACGGCTCGCGCGGACGCTCGCCCTCCCGTGGCGGCGGCTCGCGTGGACGCTCGCCCTCCCGCGGACGCTCGCCCTCCCAGGTTGTGGCAAAGCGGATGTTGGGATACGCAAATTCGGACGGGAAGCCAATACAAAGAAAAATGGGAATATGTTCGTAACAACCCCGTCCGCAAGGGACTTGTCGTTCATGCGGACGATTGGCCGTACCAAGGACAGATGAATGTTCTTGAATGGCATGAAAGGATATGATTATGGTTTGTTCTGAAAAAGGCTACGAGGAGTTTGGGGCATTCGGCGAAAATGTGAAATATGAATACTATTCGCCGCCAAAACTGCCAGACGCAAAATTCTTGGATGTCTATATGGAAATCTACAAGGACAGATTTGTTTCGATAAAGAGCATGGCGCTTTCGCTGGATATTATGGAGGCTTCTGTTCGCAAGGCTATTGCATTTGCACGAAGGAACTATGGACTTGTGCATGCTCGCAAAGGCAACAGCTGGTATTGGTATCGAAAAGCCATTATGGAGGTGGAGAAGTGCAATTAACGAGATATCAAAACAACACGTTGGCCGCAGTCAAGGCGTATTTCGAGAGGTGCGCGTTCGAGTCGCCGGAGGCCGCCTACAAGACGGTGACGGCGCAAGGCGACACGCGGCTGCGCCTTGGTGCGGACTATGGCTACAAGTCGCCGAACGGTATGGAGGACGTGCCAACTGTCTGCATCAAGGTTCCGACAGGCGGCGGCAAGACGATACTTGCGGCGCATTCGCTGAAGATCGTCGCCGAGGCGCAGTCAAAGGATTATCCGTTTGTGTTGTGGTTCGCGCCGAGCGACACGATACGGAAGCAGACGGCGGATGCATTCAAAAACGTACGGCATCCCTATCGGCAGGAACTTGACCGTCAGTTCGAAGGACGCATCAAGGTGTTCGACCTTGACGAGAAGTTCCAGATATTGCCGGAGGACATCGCGGACAACCTTTGCATCGTCGTTAGCACCGTTCAGGCGTTCGTCCATGAGGAAACCGGCAAGTACAACGTCTATCGGCATAACGAAGACATGGAGCGGCATTTCGGCGACATTGCGCTTGAGCCCGGCATGGAGGCGCAGGACGAGGCTGTTGGCGGCGATCCGACGAAGCCCAAGTTTTCTTTCGCCAATCTTCTGTGCCACTTGCGTCCGATCATCATTGTGGACGAAGCGCATCACATGGTGACAGACCTCTCGCAGAAGTCGCTGGTGCGTCTGAATCCAAGCGCCGTCTTGGGGTTGACGGCGACGCCGGGACGTGACAACAATGTCCTTTACAGCGTCTATGCGCAGGAGCTTTTCGACGAAGAGATGGTCAAGTTGCCGATAGAGCTGACGGAGTACAAGCTTGATTGGGAAAAGGCCGTCATTTCGGCAAACGCCAAACGTGCGCAGTTGGCGAAGCTTGCGGCGGCAGAGAATGCCGCAAAAGAGGGCAAATATGTCCGGCCGATTGTCTTGTTCCAGGCGACGCCGAAGAACGGTGACGTTCCCGTCGAGAAGCTGAAGGCGTATCTGACGGACACGTTGAAGATTCCGGAAGAGGAAGTCAAGATCGCAACGGGCGACCAGAAGGAGCTGGACGATGTCAATGTCATGGATCCTGCCTGCAAGGTCAATTACGTCATCACCGTCCAGGCGTTGAAGGAAGGGTGGGATTGCCCGTTCGCATACGTTTTCTGTTCTCTCGCAAATGTCGGCAGCAGCAAGGATACAATCCAACTGTTGGGGCGTGTGATGCGAATGCCGTATGCAAAACGGCGCAAAACGCGCGAATTGAACCGTGCGTATGCGTTCGTCATGAGCAAGGAGTTCGGCACGGCGGCCAAGGAGCTGACGGAAGGCCTCAAGAAGAAGGGCTTTTCGGAGGTTGAGGCATTCAAGGCCGTGCAGGAGAATCTGCCTGAGATGGGCGGACAGGGCGATTTGTTCTCTGTGCCGTCCGATGTGGTCAAGTTGGACAAGGCGACGCTGGATGGCTTGGTCTTGCCTGCGGGAATCAAGGTTCAGGATTTTGCAAGTGGCGACGGCGAGATACAGCTTTCTGGTGCTGAGGATGACGGAGAGATAGCGCAAGTGGCCGTGCAGCTTGCAAGAAATGGCTTGCAAGAAAAGGCGCATGAACTTAAGCTAAAGCACCAGAAGAAGAAGGCACACGTTGCGGCGCCGGTTCCGGCAAAGGGCCATCCATGGAGGTTCCCGAAGCTTGGCGTTGAGATAGACGGGGACAGTCTGTTTTCGACGGACGCTGTCTATGAGACGATAGGGGACTCCATTCTTGCTTTTCTGCCGGAGGCGTTGTCTGCGAACGAAATATCAATTAGCGGAAACGACGGAAAAACATTCATCCTGAAACTGGACGGCAACGAGATGACCGCACGGTTCTCTGCCGAAGCCCACGCAGAGTATTTACATGGGTTTTCAGGCAAGATTGAAGAGGCCGATGTCGTGAATGTGCTGGACGGAATTACCAAGGATTGTGTGTTGTTGTTGCAGTCTGAAAAGCGGCATTGGTTGACTCGGATCGTTTCCGACCTTCTGGTCAATCATGGCATGACCTGCGAGCAGATGGTTTTAGCGCGCTTCCAGATCAAGCAACGGCTGGAATGGCATTTGAGCGAGGCGCTTGGCAAGGCAAGGCGCAAGGCGTACCAGCAGACCTTCTGTCTTGGCGGAGATTACAGGCTTTCTTTGGATCTGCCCGGCGGTTTTGTGCTCGACGAAAACATATATGCGGGTAATGCTGATGTTTACAACGGAAGTTGGCGGTTTAAAAAGCACTATTTGGGGACTTATGCCATACCGAAGTTTGACGGCAAGAAGCCATTTGGCGAAGGAGAGGAATTTGAATGTGCAAAGCTGATTGATTCGTCGGCAAAAGTTCTTTATTGGCTCAGGAACAAGGATTCCGATTCGGCTTCGTTTCGCTTGCCAATGGGTGGCAGGACGGAGTGGTTCTATCCAGACTTTATTGGAGAACTTGTTGACGGTCGACTTTTTGTTTTGGAATACAAGGGAGAACTTACAGGGCAGTCTGCCGATACGGTCGAAAAGACGGCCATCGGGAAACTCTGGGCCGCGCAAGACAGCTCCCGATATGTTTATGCCACGATATACGGTTCCGCGTCCAGTGGCTTGACCGTGGCCCAGCAGATAGAAGAGGTCTTCAAGAATCGAGGTGAAATGTAAACTGCTGGCAGGAGTGGATATTAGAGGAACAAAACCTTGTTGGCGGAGTAGGCAATGATGGAATAGAGACTATGGCGATGCCGCAGAGAGACGATATGATTGAATCCTCGTGTAGGGCGTCGGCAACGGCTTGTCCCCTCGTCGCGGCGATACTGCTGCACCAGTACTGATTCTCGGAATATTTTCCAAACGCAGCAAGGCGGCTCGGCATTCGAGACTTGTTTACTTCTTCTGCATGATAGGCTTGCCGGCGTTCCAGGCCCGGCCGACTTTTTCGCCAGTGACGTAATAGCCGTTCTGGAACTGGTCGAAGATGAGCGCGTTGAGCTTCGCCGGATCGACCTTGCCGTTGAGAAAGCCCCAAAGGCAAGCGTCCTCGGTGAACAGCTCCTTCGCGTACTTGCTGTTGCCTTCAGCAACGCTGCGCGTGAACTTCTTCGCCGCCTCGACGACTGTATCGTAATCCGCTATGTTCGATCTCATTTTTCAACATCCTTTCAGTTATTACCGTCCGCCTAGCGCAGAAAACCGTTCCCTGCCCTTGCGGAACGGCACAATATAATACCCATCCGTATCGCTAGAATGCACTTTTTTGTTCGATACTTACCTATTTTTTGTTCGATACTTACCTAAAGGAAAGCACGAGGCGCGAAATGACAAAGAGCGAAGCGAAGAAACTGCACTGCACGGTGGAGGCCGCGATTGCCGTCATAGGCGGCAAGTACAAGGCAATCATCATCTGGTGGTTGAACGAGAAAGGCGTGATGCGCTACAGCGAGATACAGCGCAGAGTGTCGCAGGCGACGGCCAAGATGCTCAGCCAGCAACTCCGCGAGATGGAGGCAGACGGCATTGTCTCCCGCAAAGTCTATCCCGTCGTTCCGCCAAAGACCGAATACGCTTTGACCGACCTTGGCAAGGCGACCGTTCCGGTTGTACACGAGATGGACAAATGGGGTGCTGCATTCTTCACTAAACTCGGACTTCCCATTCCCTGCGATTAAATATTTTTCACGTCTTGCTTTTGCATATGCAGTGTTTTGTCTGACTGCATTGTGGTAGCAAAAAGACCGAACAAATGTAGTTTTGGCGGGTGGGATATAGGTCTATGGCAAATCCGTGGGCACGGTTTTACTAAACCGTGGGCACGGTTTTGCTAAACCGTGGGCACGGTTTTACTAAATCGTGGGCATGGTTTTACTAAACCGTGGGCACGTTTTTGTTAAACTGTGGGCACGGTTTTGTTAAATCGTGGGCACGGTTTTGTCACATAGATTCTTGGCGACAGATTCCCGCCAGCCGACACCGAGAATTTATCGAAGTCGATTTCCAGAGCGGCCGGTTTTTGCTATAATACGCGGCATGCAGACGGCAGACTGATTGAGAGGAAAGGAGTCAAGCCGCAATGATATTCACAAGTACGCGTTCGTCGCTCAGCATAGGTTCGCTTCCAGCGATTCTTCGGGGACTCGCGCCCGACGGCGGGCTTTTCGTGCCCGCTTTCGATTCGGCGCCGCTCGATGCCGGCGGCGGAGACTGGTCTTCGTTCGCCGCGGCCGAGCGCGCCGCGCTAGGAGCGTTGTTTGACGATATCTCCGAAACGGTGCGAGAGGATGCGATACGGAATCTGCTTTCGAAGTTTCCGTCCAAAGATCCGCTGCCGCTGGTGGATGCCGGCGGATTCAAGATTCTCGAACTGTTCCACGGCCCCACCGGCGCGTTCAAGGACGTCGCGCTTTCCATTTTGCCCGTTTTGATGGTTGCGGCTGCTGGAGGAAGACGCGTACACATTCTCACCGCAACGTCCGGCGACACCGGCTCCGCTGCCATGGCCGGTTTCGCGGACGTGCCGGGAATCGAGATCACCGTGTTCTATCCCGACGTCGGCACTTCGCGCATACAGCGTCTCCAAATGACGACTCCGTCGGCGCCAAATGTCCACGCAGTAGCTATCCGAGGCAATTTCGACGATGCGCAGGCTGCGGTGAAGCGCATCTTCTCCGATGCGCGCATCCGCGCCGAAGCGGACGCGGCCGGCGTCGCGCTTTCGTCGGCAAACTCCATAAACATCGGACGCCTTGTGCCGCAGATTGCGTATTACCTCCTTGCCGCGCACAGGACGGGAGGAGAGTTCGATGTCGTCGTGCCGTCCGGCAACTTCGGCAACATCCTCGCCGCCTATTACGCCAAGCATCTTTTCGGAGCGCCGATCCGCACTTTCGCGTGCGCCTCTAACGTGAACGACGTGCTGGCGCGGTTCATCGCCACGGGAGTGTACGATCCGGGCGAAAGGTTTACGGTCACCAATTCGCCGTCGATGGATATCCGCAAGTCTTCCAACGTCGAGCGTCTGCTGTGGGCGCTCAACGGAGGCGACTGCGGCGAAGCGGCGCGTCTGATGGACGACTTCGCCCGCACTGGGCGCTACGCGCTCAAGCCCGATGCGACGGCGAGGCTGCAGTCCGAGTTCACCGGCGCATCCGCCACGCCGGAGGAGACGGAGGCCGAAATGAGGCGCATGTACGAGGCGAGCGGGTACGTGCTCGACCCGCATACCGCAGTCGCCACGGCGGTGGCGCGCAAGCTGGGATTCCCGAAAGACGGAACGCCTTGCGTAGTCGCCGCCACGGCAACGCCGTACAAGTTCCCGGAAACGTGCCTGCGGGCATTCGGCAAGGACGTGCTGACGTCTCCGCCCGAATCGTTCGCCGCGCTTGAGAAGAAACCCGTGGCTCAGACGGATGTGGTGGACGTCGCGGAAATGGAAAGCGTCGTTCGCCGCGCTTGGTAGGGCATGTCGTCCTCGGCGCTCCGTCCTAACGAAGCCGCCCGACAGCGCAGGCAATCAGGTACAGGAGCAAGTTCGCCGCAGCGACCGTGGGACCTACTGGCGTGTCGAACGCCATTGCGGCCAGCATCCCGCCCGCCGTGCCCGCCACAGCCGTCGTGGCGGATGCCAGGACGACTGCGCGGTATCCGCCGAACAGGCGCATCGCGGCAATCGCGGGAAATACGATCAGCGCGCTGACGAGAAGGGCGCCCACGAGATACATCGCCAGCACTACCACAAGGGCGGTCGCCACGGCGAGGATGAAGTTGCCGGTTCCGGCGGAAAGCCCGCTCGCGCGGGCGAAGTCTTCGTCGAACGTTATCGCGAAGATGCGGTCGTGGAAAAACGCACAGGCCGCGATGACTGCGGTGGAAAGTCCGACGCACATCCACACGTCGAACATCGAGAGCGTCATTATCGAGGTGGAGCCGAAAAGAGCGGAGCAAGCGTCGCCTGAGACGTTGGACGTCGCTCCGAAGACGTTCATCAGAAGGTAGCCAATCGAAAGCGCTCCGACCGACACAGCCGCAGTCGCCGCATCGCCGCGCACGCGTCCCCGCCCGAATGCGAGAAGGGCGACTGCCGCCGCCGCCGTCGCCACGAGAACGAACGGAAGCGGCGTGGCGATGCGCAGGACCGTTGCCACGGCAAGCGCTCCGAACGCGGTGTGGGAAAGGCCGTCGCCTAGAAGCGAGAAGCGGCGCAGCACGAGCGTCACGCCGAGCAGCGCCGAGCAAAGCGCCACGAGCACGCCCACCAGCAGCGCGTAGCGCACGAAAGGAAAAGAAAGGCACTCGCCGATCTGCGCAAGCGCGTCAGCCATCGCGGCGCCCTCCGTCCGTCCGGCATTGCTCGCAGTCGCAGAGGTGGTATTCTTCGTCGTGGATCACTCCTGCGGCAGCGAGGAAGGATTTTCCGGGCTCGCTGGCGCGGTAGTCCGCCACTGTGCCGCAGAACCGCGCATGGTGGCCCAGATGCAGCACGTGCGTCGCTTCGGACACTGCGCAGCACACGTCATGGCTGACCATGAGCACGGTTACACCGTCCTCGCGGTTGATGCGCCCGACGATCTTGTACATTTCCGCCGTGGCGTGTGGATCAAGTCCGGCGGTAGGTTCGTCCAAGACCAGCAGTTTGTTCGTGGCGCAAAGCGCGCGCGCGAGCAGTACGCGCTGCTGCATTCCGCCGCTCAGTTCCCTGTAGCTGCGCCGGGCCGCGTCCGCAAGGCCGAGCCTGCGCATCGCCCGCGCGGCGCGAAGGCGTTCGGACCGGTTGTAGAACGGGCGCCATCCGCGCATGTTCAGCGTGCCGGAAAGGACGACTTCGCGCACTGTGGCCGGGAAGTCGCGCTGCGCGGGCGACTGCTGCGGAAGGTATCCTATCTCGCGACGTCTGAGGCTTTCGCCAGCCTTCACCGTTCCGGCGATTGGCGGCAAAAGCCCCAGAAGCGTTTTCACCAGCGTCGATTTCCCGGCGCCGTTTTCCCCGACTATGCAGGTGTAGCCGCCTTCGGCGACCTCGAATGTGAGATCCCTAAGCACGGCATGGCCGTCGTAGCCGCAGGAAAGATGGTCCGCCCTCAGAAGCAAGGGAGGGTCACTTTTCGAGTTCGCGCGCCACCATGGCCGCGAAATCGCGGACGGTCTTCGAAGACGACGCTGCGCCGAGGAGCTTCACGGCAGAAGCATGTTTGGCGTATCCGCACCAGCGGAGCTGGTCGAGGTACGTTACGATGACGGAATCGTCCTTGGCAGACCGGAACGCCTTGATGAGCGCGTCCGTCCATATCGAACGCGCGTTTTCCCATCCGGGGCGCATGACGAACTGCGAGACCGCCGCGATCTGGCATGCTTTGAGCGGGTCGGTGGCATAGCCTGGCTTCACCTCGGCGAGAAGGGCGTCGGCGGACGCGCTGTCGCGCACGAAGCAGACGAGTTCCTTTTCGCTCGTGGCGGCTGCGAGCGCGGCTTTGTTCTGCGCCTGCCATTCGACGGCCATCGGGTTGCCTTTCTTCGACGCCATCGCCCTGCCGTAGCTGGCGTATGGGTTGGGGTCTGCCGGCGGCTTGGCGGCGGCGGTTTTCGCGGGGGCCGCGGCAAAGCACGCGCCTGCGACCATTACCATCATTGCGATGAACTTCGGTTTCATTCTATTCTGCCTTTCGATAACAATTGTCCAATGGCCGCCGGTCATTGATGCGGACGGCGGCCGGTTTTTCAGCCCCACATCTCCCGATCCCACGGCGAGCGCATCGTCTGGTAGAGGAAGCGGTCGGCGGCGGGGTCGTTTTTGGCGCGGAGCGCGACGGGGTCGAACTCGAAGCCGCGGCCGAGGCGTTCGGCCACGATCGCGAGGTTGAACATGGTGCAGCTGCGGAAGCCGTTCTGCTCGTTGAGGCAGAACTGCTTGCGCGTGCGCACGGAGTCCATGAAGTCCGTCTGCTGCGGCGCGGGTTCCGGAAGTTCATTGAGCTTGGCGAGAACCTTCTCTTCGGGCCACCAGCCGTTGGCGTCCTTGATGCGCAGCGTCTTGCCGCCTTTTGCCTTCTTGTACACGCATAGGCCGTTGGCGCCGCGCAGGAGCGGCTCGTCCTTGAGCGTTTCGTCGCCGTCGAGGATCACCGTCGTGCCGTCGGCGTAGGTGAGCGTGAGGCGGTCGAACCTGCCGACGGCTTCGGGATGCTGTTTCGGGCCGACGTAGTCGATTTTGACGGGGCTGGTGTCGTCCTTGCAGAGAAGGTACTGCAGCGGATCGAGGTAGTGCTGCGCCATGTCGCCGAGGCCGCCGGAATCGTAATCCCAGTATCCGCGAAACGATGTGCCTGCGCGGTGGTGGGTATACGGTTTCCAGGGCGCAGGGCCGAGCCACATGTCCCAGTCGAATCCGGCGGGGATCGGCTCTGGGGTGGCGTTGACGCGGCCGGACCATCCGAACTTCCAGCTGAATCCCTGGCCGGCGCCGAACACGCAGCGCAGCGGTCCGTTGCCGAGAAGGCCGTTCTCCACGATCTTGCGGATCGGTTTCACGGGCGTTCCGAAGCCGTAGAAGGTGTCTTTGAAGCGGAACCAGGTGTTGAGGCGGAACATCCGCTTTTTCGCCTGGACGACTTCCAT